>NZ_JAYFEQ010000570.1:0-22578 GCF_055795085.1 Phormidium sp. CCY1219
GGGGGAGAACTCCTCCCTACGCATAAATGACGAGGGTTTCCGTTCTCCCCCTTACCAACCCTAATTTCTGATGAATCGGCAGAATGCCAACCCTAACGCAACCCATTTATATATGAAAGAGCATCCGATTACTGTCTTACTCATCGACGATCAGCCGATTATTGGTGAGGCGGTAAGCCGAATGCTAGCAACAGAAGAAGATATTATTTTTCACTATTGTAGCGATCCCATTGAAGGCATCAAACAAGCCAGCGAAATTTCTCCTACAGTAATCCTGCAAGATTTAGTCATGCCGGATATCGATGGCTTGCTATTACTGCGGTTTTTTCGCGCCAATGCTGCCACGCGAAATATTCCCACTATCGTCCTCTCGGTGAAAGAAGACCCGAAGCTGAAAGCCGATGCATTTGCCGTGGGCGCAAACGATTATTTAGTCAAACTGCCCGATGCGATCGAACTCATTGCCCGGATCCGCTACCATTCTCAAGCCTATATTAACTTACTGCAACGGGATGAAGCGTATCAAGCAGTACAGGAAAGCGAAAAACGCCTTCGCACCGTACTCGAAAATATGCCGGTCATGTTAACAGCTTTTGATGGGGATGGCAACATCATCGCTTGGAACCGCGAGTGCGAACGAGTCACCGGCTATACCGCCGAGGAAATGTTCGACAATCCCGAAATCCGAGAACAATTTTATCGCAGTTTGAGGCAAAGCAAATTTCAAAGCGATTTAACTGTTTTCGGTTCCTTGATGGCTACCGATCGCTTGCCCACCATCGAACACCTGCAAAAGTCCATTGGGGAAGAAGTCTCTCAACTGCAAACCCATTCTCACGCGCGGGAATTAGAAATCACTTGCAAAGATGGTAGCACGAAAACCATTGCTTGGTCAAATATTAGCGATCGCTTCCCCATTTCCGGCTGGGCAGGTTGGGGCATTGGGGTGGATATCACCGAACGCAAACAAGCGGAAATTGCCCAAGAACGAGAATACCAACAACTGCGGCAATTGATTAAAAATGCCCCGATCGCGATGGCAATGTTCGATAGCGAAATGCGCTTTTTAGCTTACAGCAATCAATGGCTCAGCGATCACAATTTAGAAGAACAACCCTTACTGGAACGCTCCTATTACGAAGTGTTCCCGGATTACAAACCGGAGTGGAAAGCCATTCACGAGCGAGGATTGCAGGGACAATTTATTTCCAGAAATGAAGATAGATGGCAACGCGATGATGGTTCGGTATTCTATTTTCGCTGGGCAGTTCAACCCTGGTATGTCAATCCCCTAACTCACGCCGAAAAAGAAGTCGTCGGTGGCATTATTATCGTTGCCGATCGCATCGATGAATTAGTCGAAACCCGAGAAGCTGCCTTAGAAGCTGCCCGCGCTAAGTCTCAGTTTCTCGCGAATATGAGTCACGAAATCCGCACGCCGATGAATGGCGTACTGGGAATGGCAGGGTTGCTCCTGGATACGGAACTGGCACCCAAACAACTAGAATATGCCCAAACCATTCGCACCAGTGCCAAGCATTTACTCAGTATTATTAATGATATCCTCGACTTCTCCAAACTCGAAGCCGGGGAAATGCATCTGGAAATTTTAGATTTTAATTTACACGATTGCGTTAAAGAGGTGGTTAATTTACTCACGCCTCAAGCGGAAGAAGAAGGACTCATCCTCCGGGTAAATTTTGACAATAACTTGCCCAAACTCGTGCAAGGAGATCCGAGTCGCTTGCGTCAGATATTACTAAATTTACTCAGTAATGCCATCAAATTTACGCCGTCGGGAGAAGTAAAAGTAGAAGCAAGCTTAGAGTCGCAAACCCCTCGCAGCGCCCGGGTGTATTTTGCAGTCATCGATACCGGAATTGGCATTTCTCCGTCAGCGCAAGACAAACTGTTTCAATCCTTTTCTCAGGTCGATCCTTCCACCAGCCGACAGTATGGTGGCACGGGTTTGGGATTGGCAATTTGCCAGCAGTTAGTCGAAGCGATGCATGGCAAAATTGGGGTGGAAAGTGAAGTTAATAAAGGCTCGAAGTTTTGGTTTACCCTGGAATTAAAAAAACAAGCCAATGCTCAGTCTTCTTCATCGGTTGGCGAAACGGAACGAGCATCGGTAACAACTGCACGTAAGGGCGATCGCGACCTCAATGCCGATCGCGCAGAACTGAAAATTTTAGTAGCTGAAGATAACCTCATCAATCAAACCGTAATCCTCAGTCAACTGGAAGCTTTGGGCTATCAGGCAGATTGCGTCACCAATGGGGTAGAAGCGCTGGAAAAACTCCACGCCGAAGATTACGATTTGGTGTTGATGGATTGCCAAATGCCGCAAATGGATGGCTATACCACTACTCGGGAATTGCGTCGTCGCGAGGCGCTTTCTTCTGGGGAAACGGTATCGGAAAAAACGGTGGTGATTGCTTTAACGGCAAATGCAATGAAAGCCGATCGCGAAAAGTGTTTGGCGGCGGGAATGGATGATTACTTGAGCAAACCTTTGGAACAAGAGGATTTAGCCCGAGTTCTCGAACACTGGATCCCGCAAAGTCAGCCCCCTGTTCCCTCAAAGTCTGAGGCGACAAGTGCCCCGGAAGCAAAAACCCGCGATCGGCAAGACACTGCCCCGGTGGCCCAAAACGGTACGGTACCCGCCAAAACTGACGCATCAGCTACAGATGAGGCGGATAAGAAGGAAAAAAATGCGATCGCCCCCGGGAGTTCCCCAGTAGATTTAGACCGTCTGCAAACCATCTCTCGCGGCAAAGTTAAGGTGCAAAAACAATTGCTGCAAATGTTTCTCGATACCGCCAATAAAGATTTAACTCCCTTAGAAAAGGCTATCCAATCAGAAGATTATTCGCAAGTGAAACATTACGCCCATCGTCTCAAAGGTTCTGCCGCAAACATGGGGGTACCCACTTTATCCGCACAAGCGAAGCAACTCGAAAAAATGGCCCGACAGCAAACTCTGGAAGGCGCAATGGATTTATTCGCATCTTTTCGAGAACTTCTCGAAGAAGTTCGGGTGTTTTTGGATACCGAATTAAGTGAATCTTAGGGGGAGTTTTTCATGCAGGATACCCGAAAAACCGGAAGCGAGTTGATAATAAGTTGCTGTAGAGACGCGATGATTAGCGTCTCTACGAAGTTTTGATAAACCACCTGATTTCTAATCCCTTTTAGGCAGATGTGGGATACTCCACGAGAGGGGGTTTTGCTTCTAATTCAGAAGGCGACAAATCGCCCACTGCATTTTGGCGCACTGGTAGTTCGATGAAAAATTCGGTTCCCTTTCCCAGTTGGGATTCGCATCGCAACACTCCGCCATGTTTTTCGACGATAATCTGATGGCTAATGGATAATCCCAATCCGGTGCCTTTTCCCACCGGTTTGGTGGTAAAAAAGGGGTGAAATATCTGTTGGTAAACCTCGGGTGGGATTCCAGAACCGCTATCGGCAATTCGCACCCTCACCAAATTGGGGGCGATCGCTTCGGTGTGAATGGAAATGGTCATTGGTTGTTGGTCATTGGGGGTTTGTCCTTGGTCATTTAAACCTGTTACTGATGACGAATGACCCGTGACGAATGACGAATGACTCTTGCCAAATGACTCTAGCGCATCGATCGCATTGCCAATCAGATTCACAAACACTTGATTAAGTTGTCCCGGATAGCATTCAATTTCTGGAAGTTCGCCGTAGTTTTGCACCAGGTTGATGTTATTTTTTTTCAGCCGATGTTGTAGAATTAATAGGCTACTATCGAGGCAGTCGTGAAGGTCGGCCAAGCTCATCTGCGCCTCATCTATGCGGGAGAAATTCCGCATATTATCGACAATTTCTTTGATGCGATCGACGCCGATTTTTAAAGAAGACATTAATTCGGGTAAATCTTCGCGAAGAAAATCTAAATCTATGGCTTCCTTAAATTCTTCAATTTCTGGATGGGAGGTTTTACAACTTTCTTGATAAAGTCGGACGAGTTCTAATAAGTCTTGGGTATATTGAGTTGCATGCACTAAATTCCCCCCGATAAAATTTACCGGGTTGTTGATTTCATGGGCGATGCCGGCAACTAATTGTCCGAGGGCAGACATTTTTTCCGCTTGCAGCAGTTGCGCTTGGGTTTGCTGTAGGTTGTTTACGGTTTCTGTGAGTTTCCTCGTCTTTTCCTCTACCCGATTTTCTAAGGTAGCGTGAAGCTGTGCCAATTCTTGATAAGCCGATCGCTGTTGCAAAAAATTATGATAGGCTTTAGAATGATAGCGCAGGCGAGCGACCAACTCGATTTTTTCCGGAAATTTCACTAAATAATCGCTAGCACCCAGTGCAAATGCTTCGGCTTTGCGTTGCGCTTCTTCCTGAGAAGAAAGAACCACGATCGGAATCTCGCGGGTTGCTGGATTGGCGCGCAAAAATTTCAATAACATCAACCCATCAATCTCGGGCAAGATTAAATCCAATAAAATTACCGTGGGCAACATCTCGATCGCCATCGGAATCGCGCGAAAGGGATCGTAACAGAAGTTGAAGGTAATGTTTTCTTCCGATTCTAACAGGCGCTTGAGAGACTCGGCGACAATCGGTTGGTCGTCAATGAGTAAAATATTAACGGGATTTTCTGTCCTGGATAAAGCGGTTTGAGGCGCTTTCGACGGACATGCTGTTTGCTTCTGTTTCATCGGTAGTATCCTCCCAGAAAGAAACAGAGGAGGTCGTTTTGGGTGAGTAAGGTTGGTGGGGGTACGAATGGGTGGGATAAGGGTTAAATAGATTCAAACAGCGTAACGAGGCTGGTATCAAGTCCGTTACGCGGGAGGGGAATGGGTGGGCTGGTGGCAAAGTGAATTTAACCCGCGTCACGCACCCTACAGAGGTGGAACTTGTCGAATGATTTGGGAATAAATGCAATGATAAACCCCCTTGCCAGGGGTTCACAGCGAAAACCGACTAAGCTCCAGGTTGGGCAATTTTTGATGACAATTGCCGAGATTCGATTCAGTGTTGGAGAGGTTAGATAGGGTTTTTGGCACTCTCTTTTTTCTAGCACGGTCAGTTAAGCCATGTCAATCCGTAGTTTAACTGAAAATTCAGGCCAAATTTGGTGAATCGATCGCAATCAATTGGTAACTTTGGCGATCGCCGATCCTGGGGAGGGTTTTGGCGAAGCAAGCGCCTGTCAGGAGTTTGGCGCGATCGCCTGTCCGGGAGTTGTTAGCAAATGTTAATTCCTGTAAAGTTATTTTAATTTTGCTAAACATTTTCCCCGCCCAATCTCGCGCCGGATTGTAGGCATTGACCTGCTACATCCAGGTCCGGGAAGCGATCGCGTGGGGAATTTCGGCGATACCCACCCTACGCCCTAAGAATTGGTAGGAAAAAACCTGACTCAATCACTTTACCGCAATGACACAAGCGCGGGGCTAAGCGGTGGCAATTTCCCGTAGCTGAGGTGAAGGCGATCGCTCGGTAGAGGAACACAAGTGGGTAATATTATTGTGTCGCAGGGGAATGGCGATCGTAAATTCAGTTCCTTCTCCGGGGGTGGACTCGCAGTGCAACGATCCCTTATGCTTGTCCACCACAATTTGGTAGCTAATCGATAATCCCAATCCGGTTCCTTTGCCCACCTCTTTTGTAGTAAAAAACGGATTAAAAATCCGCTTTAGATGTTCCGGTGCAATACCACACCCATTATCGGCAATTCGGATAGCAACAACATTGCCGTCGATGACTTCTGTGCGAATGCGAATGGTCATTTGTCCTTGGTTGTTGGTCATTTGTATTTGGTTGTTGGTCATTTGTCCTTTGTCATTGGTCATTTGTCCTTTGTTGTTAGAGGTTGATTGTGGATCGCTGACCGATGACGAATGACTATTGACCGATGACGAATGACTATCAACCGATGACTCTACTGCATCGATCGCATTTGTCAGAATATTCAGAAAGACTTGATTGAGGGAGCCGGCGTCGCATTCTACCGTTGGCAAATCTGCATAGTCTTTGACCAATTGGATGTTGGTGTGGTGCAAGCGGTGTTGCAAAATTTGCAGGGTACTCTCGATGCCTTCGTGGAGATTTACGGGTTTAATTTTCGATTCGTCAAAGCGAGAGAAGGAGCGTAAATTTTCAACAATTTGGCGGATGCGATCGCTTCCTGCTTGCATGGAAGACATAATTTTGGGCAAGTCTTGGCGAATAAATTCTACATCGATTTCTTCGTGCAGCGCTTCAATTTCGGGGGTAGGATTGGGGTAAGTTTCTTGATACAGTTGAATCAGGTCTAATAAATCGCGGGTATATTCGGTGGAATGGGCCACATTTCCGGCGATAAAACTAATCGGATTGTTAATTTCGTGGGCAATTCCTGCCACCATTTGTCCCAAACCGGACATTTTTTCCCGATGCACTAATTTGGCTTGAGTTTGTTTGAGATGGTCTAACACCTCTTCCAATTGGCGAGTGCGTTGTGCCACCCGTCGTTCTAATTCTTGATTGTACTGGCGAATCAATTCGGCTTCGTGGCGTTGGCGAAAGTTCAGATAGGCGGTGGAGTGATAGCGAACTCGCGCGATGAACTCGATTTGATGCGGCAGTTTGACTAAATAATCATTCGCGCCGTTAGCGAAGGCTTCGGCTTTTTGGGTGGGGTTTTCTTGGGTGGAAAGGACGATAATGGGAATGTGACGGGTGGCTGGATTAGCGCGAAAAAAGCGCAACAACATCAACCCGTCAATCTCGGGCATGACTAAATCTTGTAAAATCACCGTCGGTTGAATTTCGGTCGCCATCTCTACGGCGCGAGTCGGATCGCTACAGTAATGCACCTGGATGTCGGTTTCGGTAGCCAACAAGCGGCGCACGGCTTCTCCAACAATCGGGCGATCGTCCACGATCAAAACCGAAACGGGTTCCTGTTTCATATCCGAGAGGGATTGGGGGGTAAAATGCCTTTGGCGATCGCCTGTGGGTTGGTTAACGCTTTTCATAAATTTATTAAAGTTTTTTACCTTAATTCCCAGGTTTGTTTTTCCCATTTTGACCTGTCTCATTTCGCGAAATGATAGTGTTTTGTGGACTGTTTCAGCGCATCAGCGTTCGGGGTCAAGTTGCGGAGTAATTCATGGCTCAGTCACTTGAGTCCCTTAACTGAATTATCCACTGAAGTGGGGGTTTTGTCATCTCTCCCGAGACTGACCCCCGCTATTTTTGGGGGAAAGAGGATTGCTGTTGGTGGTCATTGGTCATTGGTCATTGGTCATTGGTCATTGGTCATTTGTCATTTGTTGGGGGCATTCGTCATTTCTGATGGGAGTTGAGGGTGGAGCACGATCGCCTGGAGCTGGATTTGCGGTAGAGCGATCGAGAAACAGCGGGAAAGGTTCCCAAAATTATCGCGAAATTTTAATCTTTTTCTGACTAAAAATTAAGCGGGATGAAATCCTTTAAGTTTGGCAGTTTGAATTTTTGGATTATAACACATTAATTGTATCCGGGGGGGGGGAAAGTAAAAAAGGGGAGAAAAACTGCTGTCATCGCGGTGGAGAGAGCAGACCCGTGAATGGGTTCAAACAAACGGGGACAAACGGGTTAAGAGAGCGGTACGCAAAAAGAGAGAAAGAATCGACTAAAGGGATAGAATTGCGATCGCGAAGGGCTTATAATTCCAGGAGGGTAGAAGCGATCTCATCCAGGGAGAGTACCTGAGTTGCGGCACCCAAATCCACGGCGGCTTTTGGCATGCCATAGACCACACAGCTTTTCGGGTCTTGGGCAATGGTATGCCATCCGGCACCCTGAAGCAACTGCAAACCCGCCGCCCCATCTTTTCCCATCCCGGTGAGCAGGATTGCTACCCCAGTGGTGGGCCAATTTTGGGCCAAACTGGAGAAAAACACATCCACCGAGGGTCGGTAGGGATTATTTTGGGGGTCTGGGGTATATCCCAGGGTGAGGTTAGAGCGCAAGATCAGGTGGTCATTCGTCGCCGCGACGAGGACTTTACCGGCTTTAAACTTGTTGCCGGCGATCGCCAATTCCACGGGCAAATGGCACTGATAGTGCAACCACTGAACCAAACTGGGGGAGAATTGAACGTCGATATGCTGAACGATCGCCACGGCGGCGGGGAAACTTTTGGGTAATTGAGATAAAATCGTGGCGATCGCGCGCGGACCGCCGGTAGAAGCGCCGATCGCCACCAAGGGTGGAGTGTTACTCTGTTTGGTATGTTGTTTGACCCAAGAAATCCCGCGTTTTTGTGGGGGGGCTGATTTTCCCAGAAGCTTGGCAAGAGTAGAAATTTTTTCTAGCAGACTTTGCGATCCGCGAGTATATCCGCAAGTGCCAAGAATCGGGGTAACGACCACATCAAGCGCCCCATAACCGAGGGCTTCAAACACTTTTGGCAGATGGGCGTTGATACTTGCCGTCACCAACAAAATGGCGCAGGGATGATGAAGCATAATCTGACGAGTTGCCTCCACTCCATCCATCACCGGCATCAACAAATCCATTAAAATAACGTCGGGGCGATCGGCGGCACATTTGGCCACTGCTTCTGCCCCATCGCGCGCTACCCAAACCAGTTTGTAGTGCGGAACTTGCATCAAGACGCGCCGCAATGCTTCCACTGCAAGCTGCATGTCATTAACAATTGCAATTTTCATTCAAGTTTTTAACGAACAATCGATTATTAATTCCGACAGTTTTATTATATCAGTAGACATGACCGCTCGTTCCTTGTCAGCCTTCGGGAGTAAAGTTTTCCATAAAAATTGCCCGATTTTTTATCCGGGATGAGCCTTGCCAATGGTGTCTAGGACTGCCTTTAAAAATGTATCGTCATGGAAACTGCTTTTGGTTAAATAATAGTTTGCTCCGGCTTCCAAGCCTTGAATGCGGTCTTCTTCGCGGTCTTTATAGGAGACGATAATCACCGGAATCGACTTCAATTTCGGATGAGTCTTGATTTGGTTGACCAATTCGATGCCATTCATGCGCGGCATATCCACATCGCTGATAATCAAATCGTAAGGGGTGGTACGCGCCGCATTCCAGGCATCCATGCCATTGACTGCCACTTGGACATCATAGCCATTGTTTTCGAGTAACTTGCGTTCCATTTCGCGCACGGTAATCGAATCATCCACCACCAGGATGCGCTTGCGGGGTGGGGCTTTGTGTGGGTGTTTCTTGGCGCGGGTGTAGCTCAATCCGCCGTTAGTGAGGAGGCGATCGATGGATTGCACCAAGTCTTCCACATCGACGATCAGCACGGGAGAACCATCTTCCATGAGCGCGGCGGCGCTAATATCGCGGACTTTGCCCAGACGGGGGTCTAAGGGGCGGACCACCAAATCCCGTTCCCCGAGAAAGCGATCGACGATCAGTCCATATTGGGTGAAGCGATCGCTGAGGACGAGAACCGATAAGGTATCGGATTCGCTGTCACTTTCTGGCAGATCGAGCACTTGATGGGCCGCGACCAAGCCGATATTGCGATCGTCGAGGGTAAAATAATGGCGATTTTCGGCCACAAAGATGTCGCTTCTGGAAACCCGCAAAATGCGATCGATGCGCGTCAGGGGAAACGCATAGGGTTCCTCGGCAATCTCGACTAACAAAGTGCGAATTACCGATAAGGTCAAGGGCAATTGCAAGTGAAAGGTCATGCCTTTGCCCGGATCCGAGTGCGCGCGCAGGAAGCCGCCCACTTCCTGAACCATGCTTTTGGCGATATCCAATCCAAACCCGCGTCCGGAAATTTCCGTTACCTCGTCGAGGGTGGAAAATCGGGGTAAAAAGAGAAATTCCATCAGTTCGGTTTCGCTGAGTTGATTGGCCATATCCGGTGCGACCAATCCCTTAGCGATCGCGGTTTGGCGAAGGGTATCTAACTCGATTCCGCGACCATCATCGCAAACCAGAATCGATAACATGCCGCCGCGATGTGCGGCTTCCACTCGCACTTTTCCTTCTGTCGGTTTACCTTTGGCTACCCGCTCTTCCGGGGGTTCGATGCCATGCGCGATCGCATTTCGCAGGATGTGAGTGAGAGGCGCTTCCAGTTTTTCCAAGATATCGCGATCGACCGGGGTAGATTTGCCGATAATTTCCAGCCGAACTTGCTTGTTGAGCTGTTTGCCCAAATCGCGCATCATCCGGGGAAATCCTTGCACTCCTTCGGTAAAAGGGCGCATGTGACTGTCAATCACTTCCCGATAAAGGCGATCGGAAAGATTGGCAAATCGACGGGAAAATAATTCGAGCTCGTTGATGCGAGCGCTTAACAATTCCCGACAATCTGCTTCGATAGTTAGGGCGCGATCGAGATAATCTCGGGTGATTTTATGCTGGGGTATATCCTCCATCGAGTTCTGTAATTTTTGCAGGGTTTTTGAGAGTTCTAACTGATGGCTTTTGAGTTTGAGTAAGGAATCGGCAAAAGGTTCGAGCCAATTGGCTTCGATCAGGGATTCTCCCGCCAATCCCATCAATCGATTCAGGTTTTCGGCGCTCAAGCGCACCACGCGATCGCCGCTTTGCGGTGCTTCTGGCGGGGTTTGCTGAACCGGAATGGGCGGTTTCGCGGGGGAGACGGGTGCTTGCGGGGCGATCGCTCCCGGTGGCGGTGATTCTTCTGCTGGGGAATCCTCCACGGTGGCGGTTGGGGCGGGTGACGCCGGTTGACGATCCTCGGGGGGCGACGGGGTTTCTGGGGGGGTTTTCCCGCGCGATTCGGCGGCGATCGCTTGAATGGCGCTTTCCACCCGTTCGATCTCTGAGTGATGTTGCGACAGCCACTCTTCTAAGTTCTCTTCTTTTACTTGGCTGATGCGTTGCAGCAAATCCACTCCCTCGAGCAAGCGATCGATGTGGTGATTTTCTAATGCGATCGCTCCTTCTTGCGCGGCGACAAAGCAATCCTCCATCACGTGGGCGATGTTCACCGCCGCATTAATTTGCACGATGCGCGCCGCACCTTTAATCGAATGCGCCCCCCGCATTAACGCTTCCAATTCTTTATCCGGTTGCTGTTGATTTTCCAGCGCTAATAGGTTTTCATTTAAAATTGCCGCTTGGGTTTCTACCTCCATGCCGAATAAATCCAGCATGGAAAAATTGCTCAGATCCGATTCTCCGTTGGTCACAACGTCCTCCGTTTCACGCTAGAAAATACCCGTTCGTAGTCTAAACAATTCACTTTTTTATTTTGCCATTGAATTATTGCTTGTGTATAAGCATCGGTGGATTTCGACAGCACTGCTGGTACTTCTTGGAATCTTTTCACATCCAATCGATGAATTCCATCGATTTCATCTACGGGAAAGACCCAGGGATTTCCTTGGATTTCTACCACCACCATCCGCGAATAGACAATCGGACTCATTTGGGGTTTCGGGGTGGCTGAATTTTTTTTGGCGGATTGGGTTTCCACGCCGAGAAAATTGTGCATCGAAATGCAGGTGAGGATTTCGCCGCGAATATTCACCAATCCCAATAAAATCTCGTTGCTGCGATGTGGGAGGGTGTGAATCGCACAAGGAGGCGTCACTTCTTTGAAGGTAAATGCCGGGAGTGCCAACCATTCGATTCCCAGGCGAAAGATAGCCACCGAAACGGTCTTTTCTGCTTCGACTGGGGTGGTGGTAAGTTGCGAGGGTAAGGTTTTAGCTTGCAGTTCCTCCGTGACGGTTTCTTCGCGCACTAATTCGGTCCACTCTTCGCGATAACCCGCTGGCGCTTCGCGATCGAGCAAACTGCGCCCCCCTTGGGAATACACCGGGCAGTTGTGGCAATGAATGAAGCGTTCCAATTCCGGGCAACTGCGATCGCCCCCTATACCGATTTCGTTCCAGCATTCTTGTCCCATCGCTTGAGTCTTGTCATTGGTCAATTGTCATTGGTCATTTGTTATTGGTCATTGGTCAATTGTCATTGGTCATTTGTTATTGGTCAATTGTTATTGGTCATTGGTCAATTGTCATTGGTCAATTGTTATTGGTCATTGGTCAATTGTCATTGGTGGTTCATTTTTTATGACTATCTGAGTCAGCTTTGCACTTTGAAAAAAGAGATTTCTCGTTGCAAGCTTTGTGCGGCTTCATTCAATTGCTCGATTGCTTGATTGGTATCCCGGAGAGATTGAGCGGTTTGGCGGGATGCTTCGCTTAATTGAACCATTGCATCGCTAATTTGTTGCGCGCCCACGGATTGGTCTTCCATGCCTTTACTAACGGCATCAAAGCGGGGGTTAAGACTTTGAACTTGCTCGATAATTTGGGCGAGTTGGCCGCTAATTTTGCGAACGTCTTCCACACTGCGGGTCACTTCTTTAGTAAATTTATCCATTTCCATCACCCCGGTGGAAACGGCAGATTGCATGTCTTTCACCATGCTTTCAATATCCAAAGTTGCCACAGCGGTTTGGTCGGCGAGGCGGCGAATTTCGCGGGCGACTACGGCAAACCCGGTGCCATATTCTCCCGCTTTTTCCGCTTCAATTGCGGCATTGAGGGAGAGTAAATTGGTGCGATCGGCCACTTTGGTGATAGTCGTGACAACGCTATTGATGTTATTGGCTTTTTCGCTAATTACCCCGAGTTTGCCGGATATAGAACTGGTGGCTTCGGCAAGCTGACGCATGGTGGTTTCCATGCGAACGATATCTTTTTGGCCGCTACCGGCGGCGATCGCGGTGGTTCCGGCTAAATCGCTGACTTGATCCATCGTTTTGACCAATTCACCAGAAGTTGCCGCAATTTCTTTTGCCGTTGCTACCACTTGATTGGTGGAGGCCACTTGTTCGGTGACGGTGGCTTCTAACTCTTTCCCCGAAGCGGCAATTTGCGTGGTGGAACTGGTAATTTGAATGCCAGAATGTTGCACCTGACGGATCAGGGAATTGAGTTTGCGCGTCATGTTAAAAAAAGCGGTGGTTAATCGCCCGATTTCGTCTTTAGAATCGGTGACTGGAACCGGGGTGGTGAGATCTCCCGCCGAGATTTTTTCAGCCACTCTAACCACGCCGACAATTTTAGCGCCTAGGGGTTTGGCGATGGTATTGCTAAAGTACACCCCAAATACAATCGCCGTTACCGGACCGACAATCGTGCCGAGAATTACCCCAAAGCGGCTCAGGGTAACGTCCGCATCAGCCGCAAGGGTGGCATCGCTTGCTTCTTGCTGATTGTAGAGAATGACTTGTTCGAGTGCTTCTTCGGCGGCTTTATAGGCGGGAGCTTTTTGATTTATGGTTTGCTCGTTGATTTCATCGAGGATGGCGGCGGCGGCTTGTGCGGCGGCCATTTCTGGGGAATCTTCGCGATCGGCTCTGAGTAACTGTGCCTGCACTTCCCAAGGTTGAAGGATATCGTATTCTTCAAATTCTTCGTTGAGTTCGAGAAATTCCTGATGATATCTCATCCAGGTATTCCATTTGTCTCGGAAATCTTCGTAGCGTTGGATTTCTTCGGGTTTTTTGTCAATGGTTTCGTATTCCCCCAAAACCTCTTGAACCAGTTGTTGGGAACGCTCAATGCGTTCTATCGCTTCGTCTCTTTGGTCGGGGGGCGTGCGGGGATTGAGCAACAATCGCTCGGCGGATTGAATTTGAGTTTGGGCTTCATTGATTTTCCACAGGGCGATCGCGCTGGGCATGGCATTGTCGCTAATTGTTTTAATGTGTCGGATCAGCTTGGAATTCCCGAACCACCCTACATACCCAACGCACAATACAATAAACCCCATAAATAAAAAAGCAGCGAGCATTCGCTTTTGTAAGGACATATTTTGAAACATATGTTGATGTATTCTCCTTCGTCCGAGTCTGATGTTTGGTTTGGTTTGGGAGGGTACAGGCGCGCGGGATCCGGTGCCGAATGCCTTATTCACCCTGCAATTTTAGCAGTCTCGCGATCCGCTGTCGGATGCCAGAAGCGCTGGCTATTTCTCCTTGATGTTCTTTGAGTAAAGCCAGATGCAGCAGTGCGTCTACATGGTTGGGGTCGAGGTAAATCGCTTTTTGGAAAGATTGCTCGGCGAGTTCCTCATGCCCTGCGGCTCCTTGTACTTCTCCTAATAATACATAAGCGTCGGCATCGGTGCGATTTTGACGCAGATAAGTTTCGCAGAGGTGGGCGGCTTCATGCAAGCGACCGTTATCGGCGAGATTTCTGGCGCTGTCGAGTAAAGACTCTGGCGTGGGGTTGGGGGTGGGTGCGGGTTTTTCGGCGACGGGGGAATAGGAGATTGGTGGAGGGGCGATCGCCACCGGAGGCGCTGCTTGGGCGCTGATTTTCCGGTTTTCGGCGCGATCGCCTCTGGGATCGGCTTTGCGGTACACCCAGGTCATGGGATGGCGCAAGGAGATGAATCGCCCGCTGAGGGCGCTGACTTCTGCCGATCCGACAAATAGCAGACCCGTTGGGGCTAATAAGCGCTCTAAAATTTGCACGGCCCGCTGACGGGCTTCCACGTCGAAATAGATTAACAAATTGCGGCAAAAAATGATATCGTAGGGGGGATTGTTGTAGAGAAACAGCGGGTTGAGTAGATTGCCGTGAATAAAATTCACCGATTTGCGAACCTGTGGGGACAAGTGATAGCCCTCTGGAGTTTCCCAGCCATAGCGATCGCGAAAGGAAATATTTTGGCCGCGAAATGAATTCTTTCGATAGACCCCGCGCTTGGCTTTTTGGAGGGCTTGTTTGCTAATATCTACTGCATCGATGTGAAAGTTTTGTACTCGTAAAGCGGCATCGAGTAAAGTGATGGCAATGGAAAAGGGTTCTTCTCCGGTAGAACAGGGGATGCTCAACACGCGCAGGGCGCGGTGGGAGTGGTGGGGAATCCATTCAAAGATGACGTAATGACGCAGATAATTAAAGGCTTCTTCGTTGCGAAAAAACCAGGTTTCCGGGACGACCACTGATTCGATCAGGGCTTCCATTTCTCGCGGGCAACGGTACAATTGCTGCAGATAGTTTCGGCGATCGGTGATGTCGGCTGATTTCATGCGCTGGTTCACTGCAGTGGCGATCGCCCGCGGCCCCAAGGTTTCGGGATTCAAACCGATTTTGTTTCTCAGCAGGGTTTCGATTTCGTCGTGTATCATCGTGCTTAGCTCTCCGAGGCGGGTAATAAGAATGCTTCGACTTGCTCGGATAATAAGCGATCGATTTCGATTCGCTGGATGGTTCCTTGTTCGTCTATCATTATTTCGCCGAAATATGCCGCCTCATCCAGTTGAAATCCCGGAGTAACGAACTCCGTTTCTGGACGATCTAAGGTATCGGAAATCCGTTCGGCCATCAAACCTAATAGGTGGGGCGTATTATTTTTCCCCGGGTAGTGGACGATAATGATGCGAGTGCTTAGGGCATGACGACAGGGATTCCCTTGAATTAAATGGCACAGATCGATAACGGGTACGATCGCCCCTCGGTAGTTAAACAATCCCGCCACATATTCGGGGGCGTGGTGCAATGTTGTGAGGGTGACGCGGGGAATAATCTCCACCACCTGAGAACACTTCAGGGCAAAACGATCCTCCCCGACATAGAAAAGCAGCATTAACATCGTTGAACTCCAGATCCCGAGTGCAGTGCGCCGCGATTCCTTTTGCGGATAAGGCGGTGACTGTCTCGATCCTAGCGTTTATTTTCCAGGCATGACCCACGGATTGCCTTCCGAACCCTGTAGGGTGAGCATTGTCCCCATAAATCACTTAAGTTAGTAGACGGGCATTCCCCATCACTACTTATTATCACTTATATTTCCCCCTTTCTCGGTTAATTTGTGGGGTAAGTCGGGGGAGTCGTACCGCATCGCGCCTAAAACAAATGAATGTGGGTAATTTTTCTTGTAGAGACGCCGATAAGAGCGCATCTCTCCGACAATTCCCAGAGAATCAAGCTAGATGTGGTAGGAAGGTAGGCAGTACCCCCGGCTTATCACTTAAGTGATAAGCCGGGGGGAAGAAATGTTTCACCCGGCATTTGATGTCAAGCCATTAGACTTTAGGCAGATAGCCTTTTGCTTCTAGATATTCCAGAACCTTAGCGACGCTTTGGGGTTCGCTTTCGAGGTCAGTGTGACAATTGACATCTGGATTTTCCGGTTCTTGATAAGGGTCGTCAATGCCGGTAAAATTCTTGATTTCTCCTGCCCGTGCTTTTTTGTAAAGCCCCTTTACATCGCGGTCTTCGCAGACTTTCAGGGGAGCATTAACGAAGACTTGTACGAAATCGCCGATGCGGTTGCGAACTTCTTCGCGAATTTCACGGTAAGGAGAAATGGCGGACACCAAAACGATGACGCCATTGCGGGTGAGAAGATGGGAAACGAAACCAATGCGGCGAATATTTTCGTCACGGTCTTCTTTGCTAAACCCCAGTCCTTTGGTGAGGTTTTGACGGACGATATCCCCATCGAGGATTTCCACGAGACATCCGCGCGATCGCAGTTGTTTTTCTACCCCTCGGCTAATCGTGGTCTTGCCTGCACCGCTAAGACCCGTAAACCACACCGTGACACCACGCTGTTGCATTTTGACTTAACTCCCGATACTTTCCAATTAACAACGACTACAGTTTTTGTAAAGACCCCGATCGAGCTTTACGATTGTACAGTTATTTGTCCCTTTTTCACTCTTCCGGTATCCATTCCACCGAGGGACTCATTTTTTCCATAATGGGGGTCAGAGAGTGAGAACCATTGACCATAATGTTCTCCACTCCCCGGTCGATCCAGCTTTGAAGGTAAGGCTGTAAGCGAACCTCTTCCACATGGGTTTCCACCGGGATTCCCGCCTCAGCACACTGACTTTCGACGGATTCCAAAATGTCGGCAGCTAAGGCGCGGTAGCCTCCCAACATGCTTTCTTGCAAGCTGCGCCGCGATCCGATTCCGAGCCATCCACTTTCCCCTAAATCGCGCATCAGGGTATCCAGGTCTTCTGGGTCGATCGCGAAGACCACCTTTAACGGGCGATGGGTTTGCTGTGCTTGGGTGAGGGCCTTGTCCAGTGCGGTTTCGTAGGCGTAGGGGTTGGTCAAAATTAAGAGCAAAAATTGTGTTTTTGAACCGGTCATCCTACCACCTCAATCCCACCAAAGGCCAATAAAGCTTGCTCATGGCTAAAAACAGAGATAATCCTATCAGATCGAGCCAGATTCCCCAGCGTAACACGGCGAGGGGGCGGACGTAGCCACTGCTGACCGCGATCGCGATCGCCGGGGTACTCACGGGTAGCATAAATCCCAACCCCGCCGGAATCACCACCCCCAAGCTCATCGCCCGGGGATCGATGCCGTATTCCTGAGCCAGAGCCAGTGCTACGGGAAGAATCACCGCCACAGCAGCCGCATTGCTCATAAATTCCGTCATAGCCAAGGAGATGAAAACCACGGTGGCGAAAATCAGGATCGGCCAGTTAATGCCGGAACCGAGGAGCCATTGGGTGAGTCCAGCCGCCGCACCGGTATTGCTCAGTGCGGCAGACAGGGCGATCGCGCTGCCATACATCAAAAAAATACCCCAGTTCACATCTTCCTCCACTTCCTGCCAATGGGCAACCCCGAGGAGAAAGGCTAACGAGACGCCTAAAAACGCCACGCTATCGAGACCCCAGGCGTCACCGGCAAACACCCACAAGGCGATCGTCAACAGCATGATGCAGGCGGTTTTCACTTCCCGACGCGAGATGCTACCCAGTTGTTGGTTGCGCCTTTCCAAAAACCGCCGCGCCGCTTTCAAGGACACTTTTTCTCCTTGTCCCATTTTTTGCAATAGCCCATAGGCGACGAACAACAGCACCAGCACCAAGGGAATGGTCCAAATGGTCCATTCTAAAAAATTAATGCTCTGACCGGTGGTATTTTGCAAAATTCCCAGGGCTAACGGGCCTCTCGCGCCGCCGAGTAAGGTGGTGTTCGAGCCGATCACTACTCCCCACGCCAGGGAGAGAAATGCGGCCAAACCAAAGCTTCCGCCCGGTTTGCCACCAGCGGCGCGTACCACTTCAAGCACGATCGGAAACAACATGGCGGCCACCGCATGGGCGCTGATGGTACAGGACATTAAGGCGGCTAACCCCAAGATGGAGGCTAACAAGGTTCGCTGACTGTGGCCAAATCGGGAAACTACGGCGAGGGCGATGCGGGTGCTGAGTCCCGATCGCATGATGGGACTGGCTAAAATCAAGGCTCCGAGAATGAAGAATACCGCCCGGTTGCCGAAGTAGGAGTAGGTATCGGCGTGGGAAATGGCTCCGCTAAAGGGGAGCAAGAATAAGATGATGATGGCGGTGACTGGGAGGGGCAGGGTGTTGGTACCCCATAAGAATGCCGCTACGCCAAAGACGGCGAGCGATCGCCGCGCCGCTTCCTCAAATCCGGGCAAGGGCACCACCATCACCAGGGCGTAAATGGCCACCGCTACCAGATAGCCGATCCAGCGGCGTTTCCCTTGGGAAAACCGCCACAACGCTCTCATGCTTTCTAAAATCATCCCAAAATGCTGTTTTCTGATGCCCATGCTGGTGTCACAAACTTTGCACAACTGCAATCGGTCTCGATCGCTCTTGTTTTGCGCCGATCCTCGGCGGCGATCGCCTGCGCCGATCCTCAGCGTTTTCACGCGCAGCACCCGCTGTCAGACTGAAGCATTCGCGATCGTCTCTTTTCGCTTCACGCCGGAGAACTCAGCTCACAGAAGCATTCATTATAAATGAACTCTGCTGCATTTTACCCTTAATCCCCATAAATTCGGTCGGGAAACCGGATATTTTTCTACCGTCAATAAAATACCAGGGTTGCCACCCTTGGCGGGTCTGGGTTTTGGGGGCTGGAGAACTATCCAGGGCAGGCAGAATGCAAAGAAAGGTTAACCGTTCCCCTCCACTCCCCCTCCCCCGTGCCATAATTGAAGCCATCGGAGAAAAAAATTCGCCCCCTCACGAGTGAGGGGCACTGAATTCGTCATTCGTCCTACGGGGGAAGCTTACGGGAGGATCGGGTCAATGTCTCAGTTTCGTCTCAACCAACGCGCTTTTGATATTCTGCATGCGGAGGTGGAAAAATGCGCCACTGAGGATCAAGCCGGCCAAGTGCAACGGAATATGGCGTTGAAGCGATTGGACAAACTGCGCCAGCAAACCGGCCAAAGTGCCTCGCAAGAAGAACTTTACGAGATTGTTAAGGATATTTATCCCAATTTTAGCCCGCAGGTGTTGCAAGCGGCGGCTAAGGCGAATCGTCCCCCGAGTGGATTGAGTCGTCTCAAATGGATACCGGTGGGGGCGATCGGTCTGGCGGGTGCGATTTGGCTGCTGAATTTACCTTATCCGATGATTCGCCGACCGGTGGCGAAGACGATGCCGATGGTGCTGCTACCGAGTTATTTGAGTATGGATTATCACTATCGGGAGGCGATTTCTCAGGTGGAACAAGCCGACCAATTGGTGAATAATGCTACGAGTGCGGCAGATTTTGAGTTGGGGTTGCAGAAGGTTCAGGCGGCAAATGAGCATTTGCAACATCTGCCGGTGTGGTTTTTGGGATATTATCCGCAGCGGTATTGCACGTTGTTTGGCTGTAGTTGGCAGTTCACTTTGGATGAGTTTGAGGGGGCGCGCAAATCGGTGGCGCGGATGGAGGCGAAGATATTTCAGGAACAAAATGCGCTGTTGGGTCTGAGGGAAGCAGAGGAAGCACTGGAGGCGGCAAAACGGGAGTACGAAACGGCGACAACGTTGACAGAAAAGCAAGGGGCGATCGCGGCATGGCTTTCGGCGATCGACCGCTTAGAAGAAATCCCGACGGCGACTCTGGCGGGTGGGCAAACGCGCCCCAAACTGCAAGCGGCGAAGCGGGATTTTCAGCAGGTGGCAGGGTCGGCAGAAGCGAGTTTGCGAACCACAACCTTGATTGAGGCGGCGAAAAAGTTTGCGATGCTCGCGGCGATCGCGTCTCAGGATCCGCCGCATTCGGAAGGGAAATGGAAGCAGGTGGTTTCTCTGTGGAGTGAGGCGATCGCGCGACTGGAAAAAGTCGGCGAGTCTGACCCGGGTTATCTCGACGCGCAAACTAAGCTGGCGGAGTATCGGGGGAATTTGGCTACGGTGAAGGTTCGCTTAGCCGCACAACGGGATTCGGTGGTTGCACTCGATCGCGCGAAAGATGCGATCGCGTCTTGGCAAGCTTTAGCGACAACCACAAATCCGGACAACCCCAACTGGGGAAGACTCGGGGCGGATCTCCAAAAAATTATCAATCAGTTGGAAAAAGTTCAACCGGGCACCACGGTGACCCAAGAGGCGCAAGAGTTATTAACATTTGCCCGGGAGAAACAAAAAGAAATTCAGGCCAAGGCTCAGTGAATGTAGAGTCAGTAGGGGTTAAGTGATTTCACATAAAAACCTAGATTAAGTGAGTATCACTTCAATGTTCGTCCCCCGCCGATCGCTTCGGGGAGGAGGACAGGGGTGCCCGTGACGGCAAACCGCAGACATTTTGTCAAAGAAAAAAGTCCCCGGATGGGGACGAAGGTGGGTTAAAGGAGAGAATTTATTCACCCATCATATTTTCTTCGGTCTGTGCTTCTGGCGGCACGATACGCACATCCATCTTCACGTCGTTGACGCCGAGAATTTCTTTGGCTAAAGGTTCGATGGTATTGTATTCTTTTTCGTTGGGAACGGTGCCGACAATTGTTACCGTTCCAGTGTCGTCCGCTTGTACCGCTAGCTTACCGCGCGGAATATTTGCTTCTAATTTACTGCGAACTTCGCTTTCGAGATCGCTTTCGGCTCTTTCTTGTTGGTCGCCGTATATATCGTTTCGTTGTTCTCGGGCGCGAATGTCACTGTTAAGTTGCGCTTGACGGACGTTATCATCGGCATCTTCGAGGGTTTCTTCCACTTGCGCGGGTTGTTCTGCCGTGTCTTCTACACTATCGGGAGCATCTCCACTGGTTTGGGCAACGTTGCAAGCACTCGCCCCAAACATGACGAGAATACCGAGTAAAAATGGCGTCAGCTTTTTCATAATTTGATTCCTCAATGAGTGTGACTTTTGCAGGGTTTATGTATGGCGATCGCTTGCAGGGCATTCGTCCCGGGATTTTCGCCCACCACTCAGGGTTGAATCTATCCTAAGTGACGATAATTTGGGATGATTCGTGGGTTTGGGAAAGCGGTGAGCGACCGCATTTGCCGGATGAATTTTGCTGAGGCGATCGCGGTTTCTAAAGATTACCGGGTTTTCTTATGATGATGTTCGCTGCGATCGACCACTGTCATTACGTCGTCGCTGTAAACCACGTCTTCTTTTTCTTCGCGAACCACTTCTTTTTCTTCGCGAACCACTTCTTTTTCGCGATCGATGACAGGTTCTTCATCCACCACTCGGGTTTCGCGACGAACCACTTCATTTTGAGGATGAACCTGAGTGGCGGTGGTTCCGGTGGCTTCTGGGGCTTCGTAAATTCCCCACTCTTCGATACCGCGACGCTGGACGATTTCTTCCGCACGATGGATTTCATCGTCGGTGCCTTCGATGATGATTAAATAATCGCCTTGGGCGACGCGATCGTTATAAATTTTGGCTTGTTTTTCGGGGATTCCCAACCCCACTAAGGCACCAACCAAACCGCCTGCAGCGGCACCAATGGCACCACCAGAAATCGTGGTGGCTAGGGCGGTAGCCGTGGCACCGGCTAACATCACCGGCCCAATTCCGGGAATGGCGAGGGCACCTAAACCCACGAGTAATCCGCCCAGGGTTCCGAGGGCACCACCAGTGGCGGCACCCACCGCTGCGCCTTCATCGGCTTTGTTTCCTTTGCGTTCGGTTTCGATGTCAGCGCCGAGGGGGGTTTCGGTATCTTTGGCAATCACCGAAACGCGCTCCATTGGGAAGTGGTTGTCTTTTAATTCTTCTAATGCGCCTCTGGCATTTTCCAGATCGGGAAATACACCTACGGCTCGTTTGAGATGTCGGACAGCCATCTTTCCTCCTGTTGTGAAAATCGTTATAGTTAAGGAATTACAGCACATTCGGGCTGTATTACACTTTCCATTACATCATTTGGGATGGCAAACTTCATCCCTCTATGGGTGTAAGTTTTCTGTCTGGAGGTGTAACTTTTTTCTGCCGCCTATTTTTTCTTCTCATTTCTTCCGGAGAAATGAATTAAAGCAGCTACGAATTTCCCTACAGCCAGGGGGAGGCGATCGGGTTGCTTCTTCTATGCTGGCTAAGGTTTATATGGGCGCACCATTGCAATTACCCATCCTTTCCCAAAGCTCGCGAAATATTTATCTAAATTATCTATAACCTGAATTAAATGTCCCATAAATCATCAATTGTTTGGTCGTCCAACTAGGTTTTAGTATTGAGTGTTGCAATAGAATATAAAGCACAGCAATTGTAAAATAATTCCCGTACACACAATGAAGACAGATCCAATATTTTATCGCTTGTTCAAACAACAACCGAGCAGTTTTTTTGAGCTGACCGGGGGTGAGGCGTCAGAAGCGCAGCAGTATGAATTCGC
>NZ_JAYFEQ010000571.1:0-19997 GCF_055795085.1 Phormidium sp. CCY1219
GGGATAGTTTTTTTCCATCCCTGGGAGTTGGACTAGGGATAAATAACTATTGCGGATATCGGGATAGTTTTTTTCCACCGATCGCGTGGTGGTGGTGAAATATAGCAGGTCTCTTTCTTGATGTAGTAAGCAGCCGAATAGTCCTAACCGCGCTTGCATCTCCGAAGTAAAAATTCGTTACCTCACCCATATGAGAACTGCTATACCGAGCTTATGTCGGTGAATGGAGTGCCATGTGCTGACCGCTGGGGGTTAGAGATCGCCAATAATGTAGAAAATTGGGATAAGCGGTTGAACCCTCTGCCCTCCCTGCCGGCTGAATTGCAATTTTTTGGCAATCAACGCCAAACTATGACCATGCACTATAGCCCAAAAACCGAAATCCAAATGCTCAGCCAAATCAAAGACCTTGCAGAACAATTAGCGCCACGCCTGATAGAGATTCGGCGACATTTTCACAGTCATCCCGAATTAAGCGGTGAGGAATATCAAACCGCCGCTTATGTCGCCGGTGTCCTTTCTTCCTGTGGTGTCCACGTGCGCGAGGGGGTGGCAAAAACAGGCGTTATCGGAGAACTGGTGGGTCAGGGCGAGGACGATGGGTGGTTAGCCATTCGCACCGATATGGATGCTCTGCCGATTGCCGAACGCACCGACTTAGAATATGCCTCGCAGAAAGCCGACGTGATGCACGCTTGCGGACATGACGTTCACGCCACCGTGGGACTAGGAACCGCAATGGTTCTGTCCCAACTGAAAGAAACCCTCCCGGGAAACGTGCGGTTCCTGTTTCAACCGGCAGAGGAAATCGCCCAGGGTGCCGGGTGGATGGTCAAAGATGGCGCGATGGAGAAGGTGAAAGGCATTTTTGGCTTGCATGTGTTTCCCACCATTCCCGCCGGATCTGTGGGGATCCGACATGGGGCGCTGACAGCGGCGGCGGATGACTTAGAAATTATCATTCAAGGAGAATCCGGACATGGGGCGCGTCCCCACCAGGCGATCGATGCGATTTGGATTGCATCCCAAGTGATTACCACCCTACAACAAGCCATCAGTCGCACCCACAATCCCCTACGCCCGGTGGTGTTGACCATCGGTCAAATTACCGGGGGGCGGGCACCCAACGTGATTGCCGATACGGTAAAATTGCTCGGCACCGTGCGATCGCTCCACCCCGACACTCACGCCGAATTGCCCGGCTGGATCGAGCAAATCGTGGCCGGTGTGTGCCAAATGTACGGCGCAAAATATCACCTCAACTACCGTCGCGGCGTGCCTTCCGTACAAAACGACCCGATAATGAACCAAGCGCTCGAAAGTGCCGCAGTGGAAGCATGGGGCAGCGATCGCGTGCAAATTTTACCCGAACCCTCCCTGGGGGCCGAAGACTTCTCCCTCTACCTCGAACATGCCCCGGGCAGCATGTTTCGTCTCGGTGTCGGTCATCGGGATAAACCCAACTACCCCCTCCACCACCCGCAATTTTCCATAGACGAGTCCGCGATCGTTACCGGCGTGGTGACACTTGCTTATGCCGCTTGTAAATATTGGCAGTTGCCCTAACCCTCCCTTTCCATCCTTCCCCCGGGAGTTGTACTCTGACCCAGAATGCAACTCCCCTGCCCCGCTTTTCCCATTGCATCAACATTTCTGATAAATTAACTAACGTCTGAATACAGACAATGCCCACCCAACCGCCTGCGAATCCGACTCGATGAACGTTATTCCCACCCACATTCCCGATGTGGTCATTATCGAACCCAAAGTATTCGGCGACTCGCGCGGCTTTTTCTTTGAAAGTTTTAACAAGCGAGAATTTGCCGAAAAAACTGGCTTTACGGGAGAATTCGTCCAAGACAATCACTCGCGATCGCGCCAAAATGTCCTGCGCGGTTTGCACTACCAACTGCAACAGCCCCAAGGCAAATTAATCCGCGTGGCACTCGGCAGCATATTTGATGTAGCCGTGGATATCCGCAAAAATTCCCCCACTTTCGGACAGTGGGTCGGTTGCTTACTCAGTTCGGAAAACCACCGACAACTCTGGATTCCTGTGGGATTCGCTCACGGATTTTTCGTGGTGTCGGAAATGGCGGAAGTGTTGTACAAAACCACCGACTACTACCATCCCCAATCCGAACGCTCGATTCAATGGGATGACCCGGATATCGGAATTGACTGGCCCGTTAACGATACAGCATCGCCAATTTTATCGGCAAAAGACCGCGCCGGCGTGCCGTTAAAAAGCGCCGAATTGTTTGTCTAGTTAATCGTTAATTTTGCGGTGCTATTCTCGCCGATTTCATATCTCCAGACTCTCGTTTTTCTTCCCGCTACCCATCCATCGATGTGGCTTAACGCAACCATTCCCTTTCGTCTAAAGAACGATTAACGATGAAAATCTTACTCACAGGAATGACCGGCCAATTGGGTCAGGAATTGCAAACCATTTTGCCGGCGGTGGGAGAGGTGACACGGCGCGATCGCGCCACTCTCGATTTCACCCAACCGGACCGCATTCGCCAAGCGATCGCTGAAGTTCGACCCGATGTGGTGGTCAATGCTGCTGCTTACACGGCGGTGGACAAATCGGAAAGCGAACCGGAATTAGCTACGGCAATTAATGGAACTGGGGTGGGGGTTTTGGCAGAAGAAAGTCAGAAAATAGGGGCGCGACTGCTTCACATTTCCACGGATTACGTGTTTGACGGGACGCAAAGTCATCCCTACTCGGAAACCGACCCCACTCATCCCCTGGGAAGTTATGGGAAATCGAAACTTGTCGGCGAGCAAGCCATTCAAGAAGTAGGGGGCGATTTTATTATTTTGAGAACCGCTTGGGTGTATGGCAGTGGGGGAAAGGGAAATTTTGTCAAGACCATGCTGCGCTTAGGGGGCGATCGCGAAGAGTTGCGGGTGGTGGCGGACCAAGTGGGAAGTCCCACCTGGACCGGGGATTTAGCTGGGGCGATCGCCTCTATCGTGCAATTGGCTATCCCCCCGGGTATCTACCACTACACCAATAGCGGGGTTGCCAGTTGGTACGATTTCGCCGTGGCTATCTTTGAAGAAGCCAAATCCCTCGGATTTCCCCTGCAAGTGCAGCGCGTGACCCCGATTACCACAGCGGAATATCCCACCCCGGCAAAGCGCCCTGCCTATTCGGTTCTCTCTTGTGCCAAAATTGCCTCGGTTTTGGGCACCTATCCCCCCCACTGGCGACAGGGACTGCGACAAATGTTAGCGAATTTTAAGGGTTAAATGAGCATGAAAGCTTTAATTTTATCCGGCGGGAAAGGTACGCGCTTGCGACCCCTCACCTACTCGGGGGCAAAACAATTGGTGCCGGTGGCCAATCAACCGATTTTGTGGTATGGAATTCAAGGCATCGTAGCGGCGGGAATTACCGAGATTGGGATTATTATCAGTCCCGAAACTGGCGAGGAAGTGCAATCGCTCACCGGCAATGGCGATCGCTTCAAAGCAAATATTACCTATATTTTACAAGAAGAACCCGCCGGGTTGGCTCATGCGGTGAAAATTGCCCAACCGTTTTTAAAGGATTCTCCGTTTGTAATGTATTTAGGAGATAACCTCATTCAACGACCGCTCAATCCGTTTTTGCAGAAGTTTAAAGCAGAAAATCTAGATGGGTTGATTCTCCTGCGTCCGGTGTCGAATCCCAGTGCGTTTGGTGTGGCGCAAGTAGACCGACGGGGGAAAGTATTAAAATTAGTAGAAAAGCCAAAAGACCCGCCCTCGAATTTGGCATTGGTAGGAATTTATTTCTTTTCGCCCAAAATTCACGAGGCGATCGCGCAAATCCAACCTTCTCCCCGAGGGGAACTAGAAATCACCGACGCCATTCAACGCCTGATCGAATGCGAAACCGCTGTGGAATCTTGCACTTTGGAAGGCTGGTGGTTGGATACGGGAAAAAAAGATGACCTGCTCGAAGCCAATCGGATTATTTTAGATACCCAATTAACTCCTAGTATTTTAGCACAAGTCGATGCCCAAAGTCAAGTCATCGGACGAGTGCAAATCGGTCGGGGAACGAAGGTGGTAAACTGTTCGATTCGCGGGCCGGTGGCCATTGGAGAAAATTGCTATTTAGAAAACTGTTTTATCGGGCCGTATAGCAGTATCGCTGATGGGGCAACTCTGATTGATGTGGAGTTGGAGCATAGTGTGATTTTGCAGGGGGCTAAAATCACCGGAATTCATCAGCGATTGGTGGATAGCGTCATCGGACGTCGCGCGCAATTGACTGTGGCACCTCGCCGCCCGAAAGCGTTCCGATTTATGATTGGCGATGATTCTCAAATCGAGTTGGTATGATGAAGAATTGGGGCACTTGGGGAGAGAAAGTGGCGGAAAGTTTTGCTTTGAGTTGGTGGGAATTGATGGGAAAAAGTTGACAGTAATGTGATTTATTTTTTAACGGTCAATTATTATTCCAGGGAGTTGACTGAAAAGTTACTGCAATCGATTTGTGTTCAAGGGGAGATTCCCTATTGCGTGGCGATCGTGAATAATTCACCCGGGGATGAGTCGATTCGAGAGTTGGCGTCTGAATCGGTGGTGGTGTTAGAGGCGGGGGAAAATTTAGGGTTTGGCGGGGGGTGCAATCTGGGTCTGCAATGGATTTATCGCCAAGATCCGCAGGCGATCGTTTGGTCGATCAATCCGGATGCTGTATTGCTCCCCGGAATGCTGGCCCGGGTTCCTCAATTTTTTGCGATGCATCCAGAGGTGTCGATTTTAGGTACAATTGTTTACGATCCCACCGGAGAGCTGTGGTTTGCCGGTGGGCACTTTATTCCGGAGACGGGGGCGATCGCGCAACAAAACTGCTTGACGAATTCGTCAAAAATGGGGTATGTAATTTGTGATTGGGTAACGGGGTGTAGTTTGTTAATGAATCTGAGCAATTTTTCCCAGTGTCCTGCCTTTGATGCCGATTATTTTCTTTATTATGAGGATTTTGATTTCTGTCGGCGTTATGCCGCTCTCGGACATTTAATTGGCATAACCGAGCGTATTGCGATCGTTCACTATCCCTCTTCGGTAGCTGACCGAAAAATCAGAAAAAAATACAATTACAGTACCTATAGTTACTTGAAAGCAATGGAAACCTATACTTCAAAGATAGTGTTTGCGCTGCGATTGTTGCGGTTAGTTTTATATGCCATGCTTTTGATTGCGGTTAAGCCTGCGGTGGCAATGGGAAAGTTGGAGGGAGTATGGAAATATCTGGGGCGGCGGTGAAGGTCAAACCGTTGTTCCTGCAGGTTTGAGGGGAAAGAAAAGCGCTTTTTCCCGTAAATGAAATCGCAATATTCGGATTCGCTCTTCGTGCGTAGTTTGGAGGTCAAGTTATTATCCGAGGTTAACTTCTTGCATTCCCTATTGATTAATTTGTCGTTTTTGATTTCGCAACCGACGGGGATTACCACTTATGCGAAAAATGTCGTCCCTTATTTGAAAGGGTTGCAGCCAACATTATTAGTGGGAGAAGAGATTTCGGACTATAATTGCTACTTAATTCCGCAAAATTTAACGCCAGACTACGGAAAAAAGGGTCATTTTAACCGATTGGTCTGGACGCAGCAACAGTTACCGAAAATTTATAAAAATCTGCGATCGCGGCTGCTGTTTTCGCCGGTTCCGGAAGCGCCTTTATTTTCCGATTGTCGGTCAGTGGTGATGGTTCACGACTTCATCCCCCTGCGTTTTCCCAGTCGGCGATCGCCCCTATTGTACTACCATCGGTATTACATTCCTCGGGTGTTGGAGCAAGCTGAGGGCATTCTGTGCAATTCCACGGCTACTGCCCGGGATATTAGTAATTTTTGCCAGATTCCTGCGAAAAAGATTATGCCGATTCCGTTGGGATACGATGCGAAGAATTTTCGGTATTTAGATTTACCAAACGGGAATTATTTTTTATATGTGGGTCGCAGCGACCCTTACAAAAATTTACATCGCTTAATCGATGCTTTTGGTAAGATAGCACCGTGGTCGGATTCGGAACTCTGGTTAGCAGGGTCGGCGGATCCGCGCTATACCCCAGAGTTGAAAGCACAGGTTAGGGAATTGGGGTTGAGCGAACGGGTGAAATTTTTAGAATACGTGCCTTATGAGAAACTGCCGGTGTTAATGAATCAAGCGATCGCTTTGGTTTTCCCCAGTCTTTGGGAAGGATTTGGATTGCCCGTTCTCGAAGCAATGGCCTGTGGGACGCCGGTCATTACCTCAAATCGGTCTTCGCTGCCAGAACTCGCCGGGGATGCGGCAATTTTAGTCGATCCATACAATGTCAGAGAAATCGCCAGTGCCATGCAATTGGTTGCCATCAGTCCCACCACGCGATCGCGTTTGCGGGAACAGGGTTTGGCTAGAGCCAGTCAGTTTAGCTGGGCGAAAACCGGAGCGCTCACCTGTGACGTTTTAAAACAATATCTATAAAACTCCTTCAACTTAAAGTTTAATGGAATATAGAAGTTTAATGGGATTGCCAAACCCACAACTGTAAAGAAAGCCTCAGAAAGTCTGCTCGGGTCTGAATCTATTTCAGATTTCGCATTGCATATTTCATCAGTTGGACTGTAGGGGTCCTCCTTGCCCTGACAGCGCCAATCCCACCCTTGACAGGGACTCCGGATTTTGCTTTTTCAGGGTAGTGTAAGTAGGATATTCGCGTGGAAATGTTATTCTCCACAGTGAATGTAATTTGTGTGTGGAGTGAATGAAATTATGGTTACATCTCCTGCCTGGACTCAAGGCGCTAGTGTGAATTCTTCTTTGTCGGTTGCCTCGCCGGTGAGCGCGAACCCAGTGCAAAACCTCAAACCCAATGGGGGGAAAGAGGTAACGAATCGCCTGTTTATTGCGGGGAGTGGCATTCATCTGCCAAAGAGTCCCTTATTTGGCACTGATGGCATTCGCGGACGAGTGGGAGAGTTTCTCAGTGCGCCGTTAGCCTTGCAAGTGGGATTTTGGGCGGGTCAAGTGTTGAAGACGCAAGCGTACACCCCCGGTCCGATTATCCTGGGACAAGATTCGCGAAACTCCAGCGATATGCTGGCGATGGCGCTATCGGCGGGTTTAACGGCAGCGGGGTTAGAAGTGTGGAATTTGGGATTGTGCCCCACCCCCTGCGTGGCGTATTTGACCAGCGTTTCGGATGCCGTGGGTGGGGTAATGATTTCGGCGAGTCACAATCCCCCGGGGGATAATGGAATTAAGTTTTTTGGGGCGGATGGCACCAAGCTCTCGCCAGACCTGCAGGGGCAGATTGAAAGAGGCATCCGAGGGAAAGGCGAGGGAGCGAGTTCCACGGCATGGGGACAACACTATCATAGACCAGAGTTGGTCGATCGCTATGCCCAATCGTTACAAGCGCCGGTGGTGTCTGCCGGTGGGGTGGAGGAATTGCCCCTGCAGGGGATGCGAATTGTTTTAGATTTGGCCTGGGGGGCGGCGTCTCTGGTGGCCCCGCAGGTGTTTCGGGCAATGGGGGCAGAGGTTATCTGCTTGCACGATCGCCCGGATGGCGATCGGATTAATGTGGAGTGCGGGTCTACGCATTTGGGAGTGTTGCAAGCGGCAGTGAAAGAGTATGGGGCGGATTTGGGATTTGCGTTTGATGGGGATGCCGATCGCGCCCTGGCGGTGGATGACCGAGGCAGAACGGTAGATGGGGATTATATCCTGTATTTGTGGGGGACTCAACTGCGCGATGTGGGTCAGCTCCCCGATAGTACGATTGTGGCCACGGTGATGTCAAATTTAGGGTTCGAGCGGGCGTGGCAAAGTTGCGGGGGTCAGTTGCGGCGCGCGGCGGTCGGAGATAGTCACGTCCACGCGGAAATGGTTCGCAGCGGATCGATGCTCGGTGGCGAACAGTCGGGACATATTCTCTGTCGTCACTACGGGGTGACTGGGGATGGTGTGATGACGGCGTTGCATCTGGCGCGCTTGGTGAAGCAGCATGGGGAGTCTCTGGGTTGCTTGGTGGATGAAAGTTTTCAAGCTTATCCGCAGTTGTTGCGGAATGTGCGGGTGGAAGAGCGCGATCGCCGCATGGAGTGGCAAAATTGCGAAGCGCTGCAAAATGCGATCGCTACCGCAAAAGCGGCAATGGGCGATCGGGGTCGCGTCTTGGTCCGCGCCTCGGGCACCGAACCGGTAATCCGGGTGATGGTGGAAGCTGCTACAGTGGATCTGGCCAACCATTGGACCGAAAATCTGGTGCAGGCGGTGGAACGCCATTTAGCCGCTTAAAGTTTTTAACGTCTAAATTGCATAAAACATTCTAGAAATTTATCTAGAAAATCACTGAGGCGCGAGCAATCGCGCCTTTAAATTTTGCTATAAAAATTGCAAGTTAAATGTAGTAAATTAGGGTGGCGCCATAGGCAGCCGACCCGCGATCGCGTCGGGAATTAACCCGTTTCACTCCACCTCATGGCACTCACGCTTAAATTTGCGCTATCAATAAAGAATTGTTAGTCTGAAGTGGGCTAAAACACCTCACTCTTTGAGGGCTTGATGCGTAGGGGCTTATTTGCCGTCATGCCATGATAAAAAAGAAGAGAAAATCCAAGCAGAAATCCAAACACAATCAGGACAAACAAGCTCCAACACTGAGCAAAAAGGAGCTAGCCGCCCAACAAAAGCAAGCCGCTCGCCAACGCAATGAAATCATTCAATCCTTCGCCCTTTATGGCGGTATGGGAGTGGCGATCGGGATTGCTTTATTTTTTGTTGCGGGAGCAAAACTCGCCCTTGCAGGTGGGGGTGGCGTCGCGGTTTTATTGCTGTCGTACAAATATCCCCGTCTGGCCCTGTGGGGGTTCACGATCTACATGCCCTTTTCGGGGACAATTACCTACTGGATCGGCGGCGGAAGTCCCATCTTTCAATTGGCCAAAGATGGATTCTACATCCCCGCCGCAATCGCCCTTTACCAAGAATGCAAGCGGCAAAAAAAACCATTCGTAATTCCGCAAAAACTCGCCCCAGTCCTCAATCTGCTGCTGGCGATCGTAGCCATGACCCTGTTGTTTGTTAACGGTATTCAGCAACTAAATCCCGAAGCAGGGGATAAACCCATTCCAATGGGGATTTTAGGCATCAAAGTGTTTATTGGCTACATTCCCTTAATCGCTTGCGCCTATTATCTGGTTCGCAACAAAAAAGAATTTATCTGGCTGGTTCGCCTGCACGTGATTTTGGCGATCGTCTGCTGTGGTCTGGGCTTCCTCCAATATTTTATGCTAGCCTCCGGTCGCTGTCCGGGGACGCGCGGTTATGTGGGAGACGCTTTATTTAAAGCCACCCTAGAAGCAAAGTGCTTGGTTGGCGGTTCCCTGGTTTTCAGTCCAGAAGTAGGCATGGTTCGCTTACCCGGTACCTTCGTCGCGCCCTGGCAATGGGCTTGGTTTTTAATTGCCAATATTTTTGTCACCTTTGCTGCTGCTTTCAACGATCCGTCTTTACGGTGGCAAATTGTTGGTTTTTTTGGCATGGCATTAGTGTTTGTTAACTCCGTTATTTCCGGGCAGCGAATTGCCTTAGCTCTCGTTCCATTGTTGACAGTAATTTTGCTGGTTCTCACTGGCCAATTGGCTAACTTAAAACGCTTTATCCCGGTCGGAATCGGATTAGGAATTTTAGGCATCGGCGCGATGGCAATATTTCCTGAAGTGGTTCAGGAACGGGTCGATAGTTTTGTGGCTCGTTGGAATGCTTCTCCCCCTACGGAGTTTATTGCCCACCAATTTGAATTTACCTCTAAAGGACAGACTGGATTATTTGGCAACGGGTTGGGTCGCGCGACGAACTCCGCCCGCACCTTTGGCCAAACTAAGCTCATCGAAACCTATTATCCGAAATTATTCTACGAAATTGGCCCGATTGGGGTTCTGACTTTCCTGATTTTCGTCACCACTTTAACCTATCTCGCCTTCAAAACCTACCGCGCTCTCAAAGATAAACACCTACGCGGCTATGGTGCGTCGTTTTGGGTATTTATTTTATTTATCAGTTACAACACTTACTATTACCCCCTAGACGTGGATCCGGTGGCGGTTTATTATTGGTTTTGGGCAGGATTGCTCTTTAAGCTACCCGATATCGACCGAGAAATTCAGGAGGAGAAACAAAAAGCCTGGGAAGCAGGCATACTAGAAGAAGAAACAACGGCTAAACCCAAAAAAAGGAGGTGAATTCCCCGCAGTTTTCTCGGTTTTGCCCTTTCTCCCTCGCTGTTCTATCTTCACCAAATCCCTCTCAACTCCAAACCCCTATGAACTGGCCTTCCATTTCTGTTATCGTTCCCACCTACAACCGCGAAAAGGCACTGCGAGACACGATCGCTGATGTCCTAAACCAAGATTACCCGGACTTTGAAGTGCTGGTGGTGGATCAAACTCCCACTCACGAACCGGAAACTCAAGCTTATCTCGAACAACTCTCCACCTCGGAAAAAATTCGCTGGTTCCGCGTCAACTGGGCCAGTTTACCGGGGGCGCGCAATTATGCGGTTCGCCGATCGCATGGCGAGATTATCCTCTTTCTCGATGATGACGTCCAACTCCCCCCCGGTTTTTTCCAAACTCACGCGAAAAACTACCTGGATAAACCGGAAGTTGGCGCGATCGCCGGTCGGGTTTTCGATCGCATGAAACTCTCTGACTCGGGCGGCGATTTACAAATTGAAGCCCTCCCCGCCGAAGCAATGGATCCGGGCATCGCTTGGTACTATATCGACCTAGTTCATACCATCAAACCCCAAGAAGTCCTCTCGGTTCGCGGGTGCAATATGTCCTTTCGCCGCGACATTTTCCATCAGTACGGACTCCACTTTGACGAACGCTTTAAAGGTAGCGCTGTCCGCGAAGAATCTGACTTCTGTCTGCGCCTGCGACAAACCGGCTACAAAATCTGGTACGACCCCGAAGCCCATCTCATTCACTTAGGTGAACAAACCGGCGGCTGTCACGATATCAGTACGCGATCGGTTCAATACCAAATCACCTTTTATCACAATCACTTTCTCATGGGCTTAAAAAACCTCACCCCCACTCAATGCCTCCGCTTTTTTGCCCGCTTATTTGATTGTCACGTACTCGGTCATCCCCCTTGCAATAAAAGCGGTTCCCCGATTAAAACTCTGGTACGCGGTTGGTTCTATACCCTCGGCTTTTTGAACGCTTGCTTCACCCTGCTGCAATCCACCCTCGGCGATGGACAAGTTTACAGCCAACAAGACGAACTCACCCAAACCCAACAGCAATTTGCCGTTAGTAAATAACCCTCCTCAAACCCGTGAAAGTTCTCGTTGCTAGCCATACTTATATCGTTGACCTCAACCGCGAAAAGCTCCGCGCTTTGGCCCGCTTAGAACCGAATATTGAGGTAACGGTGGTCGTTCCTCGTCGCTGGCGTCCCGGTGGGGTGCAAAATAAAATTATCGAAACCGAACCCCTACAAGAAGACTCCTTCCAAGTCGTCCCGGTTTCTAATTTCAGCGAAAACAATCAAGGTCTGTTAACCTTTGGACCGGATTTAATCAAGCTGCTGCGCGAATTTCGCCCCGATATCATTCAAGTAGAACAGGGGTCGAAAGCGTTAACTTACGCTCAATTCATTACCCTCAATCGCCTTCTGGGACTGGAAGCCAAAACTCTATTTTTCACTTGGTGGAATTTGCCTTACGATTTGAAATGGCCAGTTTCTTTGTTAGAATCCTACAATTTGCGCCATACTGATGGGATTATTGCGGGCAATCAAGATGGGGCAAATATTCTGCGCGATCGCGGCTATCTCGGCCCGATTAAAGTGCTCCCGCAACTCGGCGTGGATGAAACCCTCTTTCGTCCCCAACCTCAACCGGAACTCGCGGCATCTCTTAACATTCAACCCGATGAATTTGTGGTGGGATTCGTCGGGCGCTTTGTACCAGAAAAAGGCTTGCTAACTCTCCTCGATGCCTTATCCACTTTACCGGATAAACCTGGGAAATTAATATTGCTCGGACGGGGGGATTTAAAAGCGGCGATCGCTGCTAAAGCAACTGACCTCAATCTGCAAAATCGACTCATCTGGATCGAAAGCGTTCCCCATGACGAAGTGCCGCGCTATATTAACTTAATGGATGTGTTAGTTCTCCCTTCAGAAACCACCAACGAGTTTAAAACCTTAACCTCTGTGGGTTGGAAAGAACAATTCGGTCACGTCCTGATTGAGGCGATGGCTTGCCAAGTGCCGGCGATCGGTTCGGATTCGGGCGAAATCCCCTATGTCATCGATGATGCCGGATTGGTCTTCCCTGAGGGCAATTCTCAGGCATTAGCAGATTGCTTGGGTCAGCTTATGGACAATCTACAGTTGAAACAAGACCTGGCCAAAAAAGGGTACGATCGCGCCATGAATCATTATACCAACCAGGCGATCGCCCGCCAACAATTAGAATTCTACCAACAGCTCATTGCCCATCCTTAATCACCACTTGCCCACCTCCGCCATCTCGTACCATTTTGATGGGGTAACATTGATTTAACTATGCGAATTTTACAAATTATTCCTTCCATTTCTTTAATATATGGCGGTCCGAGTCAAATGGTTCGGGGATTGTCGGCGGCGCAGGCGCGTCAAGGGGCAGAAGTGACCATTTTAACCACCAATTCTAATGGGGATGCAGGTCAACCCCCGTTGGATGTTCCCCTCGATCGCCCGGTGGAAGAAGACGGCTATTTCGTTCGCTATTTTCCCTGTTCCCCCTTCCGCCGCTACAAGTTTTCTTGGCAGTTATTGCGCTGGTTAAATCACCATGTCCGAGACTTCGATATCGCCCACCTGCATGCCTTGTTTTCTCCGGTCATTTCTGGGGCAGCAACCGTGGCCAGAACTCGCAATTTGCCTTATCTTTTGCGCCCATTAGGCACTCTCGATCCGGCGGATTTACAAAAGAAAAAAAAGCTCAAACAAATTTACACCACCCTGTGGGAAAAAGCCAATATTGCCGGGGCGGCGGCGCTGCATTTTACCAGTAACGAAGAGGCTAAGATTTCGCAGCGCTTTGGGGTAAAAACCAGGGATTTAATTATTCCGTTGGGGGTGAATTTACCGCCGGAATCTATAGGCGAAGATGAGGTGCGCCAACAGTTGGGAATTCCTGGCGATCGCCCTTTGGTTTTATTTCTCTCGCGTATCGAACCGAAAAAAGGTTTAAATCTCTTATTGCCCGCTTTAGAAAACCTGGTAGAGCAAGGATTTAATTTTCATTTCGTATTAGCCGGTAGCAATCCGCAAGATCCGCAGTACGAAGCGCAGATAAAATCGCAAATCCAATCCTCTTCCCTTGCCGATCGCACCACAATTCCGGGGTTTGTCACCGGTGGATTGAAGCGCGCTTTGTTGCAAACTGCGGATGTATTTGCATTACCTTCTTATTATGAAAATTTCGGCATTGCTGTGGCGGAAGCAATGGCTGCCGGAACCGCAGTTTGCATTTCGCGCGGGGTCTATATTTGGGAGGATGTCATCGCCGCTAATGCCGGCTGGGTGGGTGAATGCAATGTGGCTGAATTTTCGGTGTTGCTGGGGGAGGCTATCTCCGATCCGGCCCAGTGTCAGCAGCGCGGGATGAAGGCGCAAGCCTATGCGACCACTCATTACAGTTGGGATGCGATCGCCGCTCAAACCCTGCGCGCTTACCAGGACATTCTCGGTTCCTAGTTGGCGCATTACCATACTTCGCTACAAATGTCAATTAATTGTTTCAGGTTGATAATATGTAATTCTCTGCCCTTGTCGGGACAGGGCATGCCCTGTCCGGATATTATCTCTCGATTTTATACATAAAGGATATACTTACGAGTCGCTCATTTCTTCCATAATGACCTCTTGTTCGCTCAAGGCTTGGGGGTGGCTGGGATTGAGTTCCAATGCTTTTTGCACGGCGGCGAGGGCGTCGCCGTACTCTTCGAGAAAGCGGAGGGCGATCGCCTTACCGGCCCAGAAATCCGGATTATTGGCATCGAGTTCGATAGCGAGATTGTAGGTAGTGACGGCTTCAGCGTAGCGGCGGACAGCCATCAGGGCCAAGGCTTTGTTGTATAAAGCTTCTGAAGCATTCGGGTCGATCGCCAGGGCGCGATCGGCGGCATTAACCGCGTCGCGATAGCGTTCCAAGCGATAGAATAGGGCACTTTGGTTGATCCAAATATCGCCGAAAGTAGGGCGATCGCCCACATTGGCATCTCCACGCAGGGCGCGATCGTAAGCGGAAACCGCTTCGTCATAGCGTCCCAAAGCGGTGAGAATGCGCCCTTGATTGAACCACGCCAGAGAAGAGTCGGGGGAGACAGCGATCGCTTGTTCCGTGGCGGCGAGAGCCTCTTCCGGGCGGTTTAAATGCCACAGGGGGACGCTGCGATTGCTCCAAGCGTCGGCGTAGTCTGGGGCGAGGGCGATCGCGCGGTTAGAGGCGGCTAAAGCATCTTCGTAATTTTCCATTCCCGTGAGAGAATTGCCTAACTGCGCCCAAGCTTCCGCCGGACCGAGGTTTCCCCAATTGCCATCCCCTTCTTGCAGGGCTTTTTCACAAGCAGCTTTCGCCGCTTCATAACTGCCCAAGCGATTTAACGTAGCGCACTGTTGTGCCAGGGCGAGGGAAGAAGTGGGATTGATTTTAATTGCCCATTGATAGGAGAGAAGCGCATCGGCGTGCCTTCCCAAAATCCCGAGTAAAATGCCTTGTTCCGTCCAGACGATCGCATCGTTGGGATCGAGGGCCAGGGCGCGGTCGTAGGAGGCTAAAGCCTGGTCATATTCACCTTGTTCTTGCAGCAAGCGGGCGCGATTCACCCAAGCGATCGCCTCCGAGAGAGTACCCCAATTGCGATTGGCTTGCAACGCGCGATCGCAGGCATCGAGGGCTGCTTGGGACTGACCCGCTTGCGAGAGAATCGCGCAGCGCTGTGCCAACGCCACGGAATAATCGGGATCGAGTTTTATCGCCCATTCAAAAGACGACAGCGCCTCTTCTATTTCACCTGCGCCTTGGAACGCCACCCCGCGATGATACCACGCCATTGCCGGCTCCTCCTCCCCCCAATTCGCATCAACGCGCAACGCCGTACCGCAGGCCGCGATCGCCTCCTCGTACTTCTCCAATTCCACCAGAGTGGCACATTGCAGCGTCAGTCGCAAGGAATGTTCCGGTTCCAATTCCAGGGCTTGGGTATAAGCCGCCAGGGCCTCGGGATATTTTGCCGTGGCAAACAGCACATCGGCGCGATCGCTCCAGGTTTGCGGGTCGTTCGGGTTGAGAGCGATCGCGCTATCGCACGCCGCGATCGCCTCCTCATACTTCTCCTCCTCCGCCAGGGTTTGACATAAATTCGCCCAATACTCAAACTCCTGCACTCCCTCTTGCGCCAGCACTCCCGGCCTCAGGTATCCGCCCAAAAGCACCCCGCACATCGTCAAGCCAAAAACGCTTCGCCACTGGATTTTTCCGGTTAACCCCTTTCCTTGACACTCCTTCATTTTTCCTTACCTTTTTTTATCCTTTCTGCAACCCAAAAAAAACCGATTTTACTCGCACCCCGAAACCGACCCATCTGGCATAATTGTACGACAAAAATAAGCATTCCTTAGCGTCGCCTCCTGTAAATTTGCCCCGCTCAAATTTGCCTCCCCTAAATTCGCCCCCGCTAGATTCGCCCCCTGCAAGTCAGCATCTTGCAGATTCGCCTCAAATAAATGGGCATTTTCCAGATTAGCCTCACTCAGATTTGCCCCGGATAAATTCACCCCGGATAATCTCGCCCCGGCAAAATTCACCCCCTGCAAATTTGCCTGAAACAGATTTGCATCGGTTAAATCGCGGTTTTCCGCCCCTTCGCGAATCAACTCCAAAACCAACAACCATTGACCGTCAATTGTGGTTTGCGGATTAATTTGAATCTGGCGAATATTTGCCTTACCCAAATTTGCTCCGGAAAGATTCACCCCGCCCAATTGAGTATTTTCTAAATTCGCCGCTAATAGATTGCTATTAGTTAAATCTGCATCTAACAAATTGGCATCTGCGAGATTCGCTTCGCTTAAATTTGCGCCTACTAAAATCCCATGACGCACATCTGCAGCTTGCAGGTTAACGCCCTGCATATTGGCTGCAGTTAAGTCAGCATAATGAAGATAAGCATTAGCGAGATTGCTATTTCTCAGATATGCTCCTTCTAAATTAGCCGCAAACAAAGAAGCGCTTTCCAGGTTGGTACCTTGCAGGTTAATTCCTTGCAAATTCATCCCTTCGAGAAACGCGCCGGATAAATCTTGGTGGGTTAGGGTTTGACCCGATAGGGGGAGATTCACGACCTGCCAAAGGAAGCGAGATTTATCATTTAAAATTGTTTGTTCGTCAATAATGCTCTGGTTGAGATTGGTTTGTAGGAAGGTTGCTTCGGCAAAATTTGCGCCGCTGAGATTCGCTCCTTCTAGAGAAGCGTATTCTAAATTTACCTTTTGTAAGTTGGTATTGGTTAAATCGGCATTTTTGAGAGAAGCATTGGTTAAGTTTGCTTCTGCTAAATTTGCATTGGCAAGATTGGCTTGTTGTAAATTGGCATTGTTTAGTTGTGCATCTTTTAATTTTGCCTGTTGTAAATTGGCGCTGGTGAGGTTGGCGTTTTGCAGTTGTGCGTTTTCGAGATTGGCATTTTCGAGACTGGCGCGAAATAAATTGGCATCCGCGAGTTTGCCATCGCCGATGTTAGCACTATCCAGATTAGCACCGGCGAGATTTGCTTCGCGCAGGTCTACATTTCGCATGAGAGAGCGCGACAAATTTGCGCCTTCGAGTTTAGCGCCGCGCAGATTCGTCAAGCGGAGGTTAGACGCCTGTAAATTTGCGCCTTGCAGTTCGGCGCCCATTAAGTTGGCTTCTTGCAAATTGCATTCCGGGCATTCTTTGGTTTCTTGTAACTTGTTTACATCACCGCCTCGGGCAGCGATCGCCGGATAAGAGAGGGGGAGGGAAAGTAGAAGAAAGGCAGCGATCGCCGATTTGGGGTTAGGCGATATCGGGACATTTATTCGGGATAGTTTTTCATAGTTAGGCGATAACATAATCAGCTTTAACCTGTCAATTTAAGGGGATTGTAGAAACGGTCTCTACCGGGTATTTTTTAATTAAATTGCGGGGGAAGTTCCGCCGGGGCGAGGGGTTTTTCCTCGATAAATTTTGGTTCGGGTTCTTCCGATTTTTCCGCTTCAGTCTCCTTGTCTGCGGCTTCCGGATCCTCGGGAGTGTCCCCATCGGGTGTACCGGGGGGAGGGGGAGGGATTTCGGGAATTGCACCCGGATCTGGGGTTTCGGGTTGCGGCACTTCTGGAACTGGAACATCCACCGATGGGGGTGTGGGAACAGAGATATCCTCCGGAGTCGGTGTAGGGGGGGGTTCTGGGGTGGGGGAAGCGGGGGTTTCGGGGGTAGGCGCAGGGGGGGGTTCCGGGGTGGGAACCGTAGCTGGGGCTTGTTCCACTGCCGGGGTGGGTGGAACGATCGCCGGTTCGGGCGGTGGAGGTGGGGGTAAGGTTTCGATGGTGAGCGATCGCTGTTGTTGTTCCCCGCGATCGTTGGTCACTTGCAAAGTAATCGTTTCGCTACCCGGTTGTTGACTGGCGGGGTAGCGCAGATTCCCTTCTCTGGGCACAGTACCTGGGGCGGGAAGCAATTCCACTTTAATATTTCTCCCCCCTTCCACTTTCCAGGAAAACACAAGAGAATCCGCGCCAGAATTTGCTTGGCGAATCACTTTAGGCGGGGCGGGTTGGCCATTGAGATTAAACTCGACAATTTGGGTAGGGATGCGTTGTTCTTGGATTTTTATCGTATTGGTTTTTTGGGATTCTAGTTGACTATCTGGGGTAACATTTTGTTCGGGAACCACGGTTAATTGAAAAATATAGTCTCCCGGTTGACGCGCCGTGGTGGGGACATTGGTGCAGAGGAGTTGATTGGGCTGAGAGGAGGTTTCGCAAAAGCCGCGCAATTCCTCGGGGATGCCCTGACGGAAATCGTACAGTTTTTCTTCCGTTTTAATTGACCCATCCGGGGACAAACCGATTAATTTTAATTGCTCGATTTGATTGGGATTGCTGACTTTCCAATTGAGCAGAATAGCATTGGGAGGAGGGGTAAGGCGGCGGCGGGGTGTTTCGGGAGAAATTGGCGATAAATTGCGGGATTGATAGACAGGTTGGGTGGAGGATAATTCGAGGATTTGCGGTTGGGGAATGGGGAGAATGCGAATAGTATTGGTTTTTTGGGTTTGGGGTTCGGCGTTTTCGTTTTTAGGAATAGCAGTGAGTTCGAAGATGTAATCCCCGGGTTCGCGGGCATCGGTCCAGACATTTTGGCAAATCAGTCGTTCGGTTTGGGTGCAAAAGGTTTCTAAAGCGTCGGGGAATTGTGCGGTAAAGTCGTAGACAAACGGACCGCTTTTGACGATTCCATCGGGGGAAAAGCCAACGATGCGGAGGGTTTTGAGTTCATCGAGGTTTTCAATCGTCCAGTTGAGGCGAATGGCGTCGTTATTGAGTTCTTTGTACAGACTGCTTTCCGGGTAAAATTGCAGCAATTGGGGGCGTTGTGGGGGGCGAGTGAGCAGCCACCAAATGAGGAAAATCAGGGCGGCGATGCTACCGGAAATGAGGATAACGATGGGTAAGAATTGCCACCAGGGGCGGGGTTCCCAGAATAAGGAACCTTGGAAGCGGTCGTTAATTAAGGGGAAGTTTTGGGTGTCTTCGAGTTCGACGACAAAATTGAGGAGTTTTCCGTAGAAAGGTCGCCATCCTTTGGTGGGTTTAACTTGCAATCCGACTACAGCGGAACTTCCGGGCAAGAGGCGAACTTGAGGGGGGGCGAGGGTGTAGGTGCAGATTTCATCTTCATCGGCACTTTTGGCGCTGACGATGATTTCGCGGGGGGTATTTCCTAAGTTTTGAAAGCGCAGTTCGAACAGACCGGCTTCTCGTTTGACTTTACCGAGGGTGGTGATGAATTCGATGTTGAGGAGGTAAACTTCGGTAATTTTGAAGTAGATGACATCGAGCAGAACCAGGTCTGGGTTGTTGGCGCTGTAGATGCGGATGGTGGGAGAGTAAATGCCGGCAGGGGTATTTTCCGGGGGGTTGATGTAGAGAAGGATTTGATGTTGTTCCCCCGGGTTGAGTTCGAGTCCGCTAGGGGTACTGGAGACGATGCCGGCTTGTTGAAAGCCTTCTGGGTATAGAGTGTTGTACCAAGGGTCGGGGAGGTCGGTGCATGCGAGATAAAAGCGGTCTACGCGATCGCTGCGATTGTGAACTTGCACCTGGATTTCCAGGGGTTGTCCGGGTTGGAGAATAGCGGGAGCAACCGAGGAGGTGAGGGGGAGGAGGGCGAAGGTGGGGTCGCTGACGGTGCGGCTTTCTTGGATAAAGGGCATCACCTGAAGTCGCCCGGGGCGGTCGATGGGGGTTTCTTCCGGGTAATGCTGCGGCGCATCCACCACCAGGGTATAGTCGTAGGTGCCGGGAATTGCGTCGGCGGGGATTTGCACCTGAAAGACCACTTCGCTGGCTTGTCCGGGGGTGAGGGCGAGACGTTCGTGGGGGGAGAGGAACCATTCGCGCACCGGATCCGAGGTTTCGGAGATAAAGATATCGATAATGGCGCTGACCGAGCCTTGATTGGTGATGGTGACTCGCAGTTCTAGGGTGCTGCCGGCGGTGACGGAGGCCGCGCCAGAGGGATTGACGATAATGCCTAAGGGAGAGGCGACGCTAGGGGAGGATAGGCGATCGCCAATGGGGTTGGCGATCGCTTCGGATGTGGGACTCAAACGCTGTAGTGTCATCAGAAATTAGGGTTGGTAAGGGGGAGAACGGAAACCCTCGTCATTTATGCGTAGGGAGGAGTTCTCCCC
>NZ_JAYFEQ010000572.1:0-18294 GCF_055795085.1 Phormidium sp. CCY1219
TAAAGCCGCACGTTCGTTTTTCCTCCCCCGGCTAAAGCACGGGGGTTTCCAAACGTATCGGAGGTTATCATCATGAAGTCAAAATGCTAAGCAAAATCGCGATCGCAACCGGGCGGTTAATGGGGATTGGTAGACACAAGTACAACAAACATTGCAATGCAAAGGGTTAATCCAGAGGAACTATTGGCTCAATATGCCACCGGACATCGCGAGTTTAGCGCCGTTGATGTCAGCGATGCGGATTTATTTGAAGCCAATTTGTCAGACATTACTCTCAAGTGCAGCAAGCTTACTCGCGCGTATTTACCCTACGCTAATCTCTCCCAAGCTAATTTACATTTGGCTGAGCTTCCTTTGGCGCAATTGAGCGATGCAAAACTCTATCACACGGATTTGTCTGAGGCAAACCTTGAAGGCGCAAATCTGTGTCGCGCTAACTTGCGAAATGCCAACCTCCAAGGTACCAATCTGGCAGGGGCCAATCTGCAACAAGCCGATTTATACAATGCCAATTTGCGCGCTGCTAATTTGCAGGGCGCAGACCTCACCCGCGCCAATCTGGAAAATACCAATTTAACTGAGGCAAATCTGCGCCGCTGCAATCTCTTTCGCGCTCGTCACGCGAACCTCTCCGCCGCACGACTCGATGCCACAACCATTCATCCGGATGGATACCGTCGCGATGATGAGTGAGGGAAATGGAAAATTGAGAATTTATTTAGAATTCAGAATAGAAACTCGGCATGGTAAAAACTTAGGGGGAACTCGATAGTTTTCCCCGCTATTTAGTTCGTGGAGTGCGCGGAAGAATTGAAAGGCAAAATCACGGTAAAGCGAGTGCCTACGCCAACTTCGCTTTCCACCTCAATCTGACCGCCATGCAAATCCACGCATCGTTTCACAATCGCCAATCCCAAACCCGTTCCGGGAATATTCCCGACATTTTCCGCCCGATGAAACGACTCGAACATCCGCTCTCGATACGCAGGCGGAATGCCAATCCCCTTATCTTGAATCTGGAAAATGACCACTTTTTCTGCCCCGGTTTGCGACAACCAGGAATGATGCTTTTCCGGGGGATTTTCCCAGACATCAGCTATGGATTTTGCGTTCAGCCGAAACTGAACCGCATCGCCCTCGGGAGAGTATTTTATCGCATTGGTCAGCAAATTATTCAAAATATGTCCCATCAGTTTTTCATCCATGCAGACTCCCGTATAATCCCCACAAGCTGACAATTGAATTCGATGCTTGCCCTCACCTACACTGAGCTGAATTTCTTCTACAAATTCGCGGCACCAGGCCACTAAATCTATCGGTTTTGGTTTAAATTCCAGTTTGCCTACTTCAGCTCTGCCAATGGTCAGCACATCTTCTAATAAATCTGCCATTCTGCCCACAGCATTTTTAATGCGTTCGATATGAATTTGCTTGCGCTGGGATGACCAGGAATTGCCATAGTATTCTAGCAATTCGGTAGAAGATAAAATTGTGGTGAGGGGGGTTCTGAATTCATGGGAAACCAAAGAAATAAAGCTAGAGCGCAATTGGCTGAGTTCCCGTTCTTTTTCTAATGCTTTGCGAATTTCAGTTTCGGCTTGTTTGCGTTCGGTAATGTCGCGATCGATGCCGCGATAGCCGCAAAAATTTCCTCGGATATCGAAAAATGGAACCGCACTGGTTTCTAAAATCACCAAGGAACCATTTTTGTGGAGATTTTGATTTTCCAAACAAGTTATGGGTTGCGGTGCGGTGACTAAGGAGGCGAATAGCTTTTCCAGGCGCGATCGCTCCGCTGCGGGCATCAAATCAAACGGAGTTTTGCCAAGCATTTCCTCGGGTTCGTAGCCCAACAATTCTTCAATTTGCGGCGAAAGATAGGTGTAAATGCCATTGGCATCCACTTCCCAGACTAAATCGCTTGTGGTTTCGACTAAGTTGCGAAATCGCTCTTCGCTCTCGCGCAAGGCGGCTTCGATCCGTTCTCGTTCGCCAATTTCTACACGCAACTGTTCGTTGCGTTCTTGCAGTTGGACAGTGCGTTGTTGCACGCGCTGTTCTAAAGAGTTCATCACCTGTTGCAAAGCGGTTTCGGCACGCTTGCGTTCGGCGAGTTCGGTTTGGGCGCGATCGTACAATTGGGCTTGATGAATGGCGATCGCGCAGCGATCGGCGATCGCCTTAACCAATTCTAACTCCTCCGCACTCCATTTTCTGTGGCGATCGCACTGATGCACGCTAATTCCGCCGATATAATTTTCCCCCTCCAACAAAGGCGTAATTATCAACGAACTCACCTGACACTGATGCGCCGCCGCTTGAATTTCCGCATCTGAATTCTCATCAATGCGCCCAAAAACCACCTGTTTTCCCCGGGATAACTGAGGATAGTAAATTTCATAAAAACTGCACTGCACCCCCAACAACCTTTCCCCTTCCGCTGTGGATGAGCTAACGTGAAATGCTTTCATTTTCCGGTGGGCATCGCAGCGAAAAATCAAACAGCGACTCACTCCCAATGCCTCATGCAGTTCGTTAACGGTGGTTTGCAAGATATCTTCTAAAACAAAGGTTCCTTGCATGGCTTTTACGATCCGATTGATAATCGCCTCCCGCCATGCGGAAGCGCGAAGCTGCACCATCGCCGCTTGTTTTTGCCGCCGCAGTTGAAATTCATCGAGCGATCGCTGCAATACCATCGGTAAGCGCACCAACCGGTCCTTCAATACGTAGTCAGTAACGCCACTTTTAATGCACTCGACTGCCGCTTCTTCCCCCAAAGTCCCCGACACGAGAATAAACGGAATCTCTTGTCCTGAAGCTAGCAGCATTGTGAATGCTTCCAACCCGTTAACATCCGGCAAACAATAATCGGAAAGCACTGCATCGTAACGGTTTTCTGCAAGCAATCGCTCGACCTCGATCGCGGTTTCTGCCGTATGGTACTCAAACTCTACGCCTGCCCCTTCTAATGTCAGCACGATCAGTTCCGTATCTGCCAGATCGTCTTCCACAATTAACAGGCAAAGAGGACCGGGAGGCGTCTTTTCTGCAGAATAATTGATGCCAGAGGAATCTACCATAATGTCAACCTTATCAACTCTTCTATTATTTTAGTTTGGGGTAATAATTTTTAAGGTAAAGAAAAATGTTGTGCCTTGGTTCGGTTCGCTTTGACCCCAAATTTTACCGCCATGTCGGTGAATGATGCGCTGAACGATGGCTAAACCGATGCCCGTCCCTTCAAATTCTGTTTGCGAATGCAATCGCTGGAATACGGCAAATAGCTTGTCCGCATGTTTCATCGAAAATCCCACTCCATTATCCTTGACAAACACAATATTTTCTGGTACAAACCCCACAGTCACTCGGGGGGGACGGCGATCGCGACTGAATTTCACCGCATTATCGATTAAATTCCCAAACACCTGTTGCAGTAAGGTGGCATCTCCCATCACTCGGGGGAGTTCCCCTACCTCAAATTCTACCGCTAAATTGTCCGAGTCCTGTTGCGACATCACCGTATCGATCGCCATTCCCACCACATCGCGCAATTCCACCGGACGAGTTTGCAACTCTTTGCGCCCCAACCGACAGAGGGTGAGCAACCCCTCAATTAATTGCGTCATTTTTTGGCTGCTTCCTTCAATAAACTCTAAGTAACGCGCCACTTTCTCGTCGGCGATCGCTCCTTCACTTTCTAACTGCTGTCGCAAAGCGCTGACCAATCCATTAATCTGTCTTAAAGGGGCGCGCAAATCGTGGGAAACCGAATAAGAAAAGGAGTCGAGTTCTTGATTAACTGCTTCTAATTCTGCGGTCCTTTCGCCCAGGGCTTTTTTGGTTTCTACTAATTCCGTAATATCTCTAGAAGTACCAATCAACCCATAAATTTCTCCATTTTTATCGGTTAACGGCACTTTAAAGGTGTCGAAATGATAAACGCGATCGGGCAACTCTATGGTTTCTTCTGCGTGAAACGTTTCCCCCGTGGCAAACACGCGCTGATTTTGTTGCAAAAATCTCTGAGCATGTTCAGCCGGGAAACATTCAAAAATCGTTTTTCCCTGTACCTGTTGCCGATTTTCAAAGCCAATCCCTCGGGCAAATACTTGGTTGCAAAATGGCATTCGCATCGAGTCTATTTCTACCACAAAAATATAATCGGGAAGGGCATTTAAAAAGGTTTCTAGTTCCGCAGTGCGCCGCTCCACCTCGACTTCTAATTGTTGATTCATTTCCCGGATTTTGGCTTCCATCCGCTGGCGATCGCTGATATCATGGGTAATTCCGAGAATTTGATAGATTTCTCCCCTTTCATCTAACAGCGGCACGTAGGTCACCAAAATCGTATGATTGCCGATTGTGGGTAAGGTTACCGTGAATTCACCCTGCTGCATGCGCCGCGTTTCTACCGCTTTTTTCAGCATCGGCAAATATGCATTTGTCACCGTCGGCGGGAAGATTTCTTCATCCCGGTTTCCCCGCAGTTCTTCGAGGGATAAACCACTGCGTTCGATTCCCGTTGCATTGACAAACTCTAACCGCCGTTGCGGGTCGTAAATGACGAAGGTATCGGGGATATTGTCCACCGCTAAGCGAAAGCGTTGTTCGCTGAGGCGCAGTTCCTCTTGCGATCGCAGTTGTTCGGTAATATCATTGGCTAACACCACCCGGGCGCTTTTCCCATCAAAGGCGATCGCATTAGAGGTAATTTCTACATCGATGATGGTGCCATCTTTTTTGCAGTGTCGCCAAATCCCGGAACGAAAATAGTGCATATGGCGACAATGGGCAACTTGTTGCAACAATTCTTCCCTATATTCGCAAGGACGAATATCCACAATCGTCATGGAGAGAAATTCTTCGCGCGAATAGCCGTAAGCATGAATCGCCGCATCGTTAACTGCCAAAAATGCTAAGGTTTCTACATCGTAAACCCACATGGGCAGGGGATGACTTTCAAACAGTTGACGATAGCGCTGTTCCGAGTCTCTTAATGCGGCTTCTGCTTGAAAGCGATCGCTGATATCCACCACAAAGCTAACCCCGCGATCGTCTGAATTGGCAATGAGCGCCCCGCCAATTACAATCGGCAAGCAACTCCCGTCTTTGCGGATCAATTCTTTCTCAAAGGGGTTAAAACTTCGGGTATAGAGGATTTGGGAAATACTTTCTCTATCTCGTTTGCGATACTTTCGCGGGGTTATTTTTTCCCAATCCAGTTCACCGGCGAGTAACGCTTCGCGCCCATAGCCGATCGCCTGGAGAAACGCATCGTTTGCATCGGTAATTTTCCCGTTTAACTCCCAAAACACAATCCCAATCGTGTTGGATTCCACTACACTTCTGAATCGGGCTTCACTTTCACGCAGGGCGTGATGCGCCAGTTTGCGATAGACAATCTCCCTCTTTAAGCGTTGGTTGCTTTGTCGCAGTTGGGCGGTTCTTTCTTCCACTCGCCTTTCTAATTCGGCGTTGGCATGTTGTAGGGCTTGTTCTGTCTCAATTTGGTGGTTGATATTGCGGAAAATCACTACCGCCCCATCTACCTCCCCTTGTTTTACGATCGGACTGGCGCTGACATTGAGATAAACCCCTTCATCGGTATCCCGATAGCGTAGGTAAACCTGGATTTGGCACAGGCGATCGCCCTTTAACGCCCGAACCACCGGTAATTCTGCCACGGATAACCGGGTTTTGCGATCGGTTCGATACACCTCAAATTCTTGCGTCCAATTTTCAAACGCTTGTCCCGCCGTTTCTTTGCGGTGAATTTGCAATCCCGCTTGATTCAGATACACGGCTTTTCCTTGCTTATCGATGACTGCAATTCCATCTCCAATACTATCGAGAATTTCTTGCAGGGATTGGGACACTGCCACCTGCTTTTCTAACGCTTCCCTCACCTGTTTTTGCTCGGTGATATCCCGCCCTACCGCATAATATTTCCCATTTTGAATGCGAGAAATATTCCAGGATATTGTGCGGTAAGTGCCATTTTTGTGGCGGTAGCGGTTTTCAAATTGGTAGATATCTGTTTCGTGACATCGCGCCTGCGCCCGATCGCTCGGTTCGCGATCGGCGGGATGAACGAATTCCCTCCACGGGCGCGACATTAACTCCTCCCGCCTCCATCCCAGCACTCTTTCCCATGCGGGATTGAGGTGCTGAAAATAGCCGGTGGGCGTACCGAGGCAAAATAAGTCCAAGGATAACTCAAAAAAAGCATGTAATCCCGATTCTGTTCTGGGTATTTCTGCGGAGATTTCCCCAAAGTTGGCTGAATTATTCATCGGTTGCTGTGGAACCATTTTGCTGCCTCCTGTTTAGCTGTTTTAACACTTCACGCGGGTAAATGTCTCGATCGCGCAGTCGTCGTAATAAATTTTAATATAATTTGTAGCGGCGATCGCGCCTTGTGGGGCACCTTTCCAGCAAAGGTGCCTCCTTTTTCTCCAGTTTTGGTCTCCCCGGCGTGGAAAATCCCCCCGAAGTGGATAAAATAGGGAGGATATTGCATGAGGTAGGTTCAGGTGAAAGACTATCAAACTCGCATCGATGAGGCGATCGCTACCCTCAAACAAGATTTACCCACCCTGTTTGAAAAAGATATCTCTTATGATATCTACGACCCCGACATTTTTTTTCAAGATCCGGTCAATACCTTTAAAGGCAAATTCAATTATCGAATTATTTTCTGGACCTTGCGATTTCACGGGCAGCTCTTTTTTAGCCAGTTATTTTTCGACCTGCATGATGTCACCCAAGTTGCCGAAGACCGCATTTTTGCCACTTGGACCGTGCGCGGTATTTTGCGCCTTCCCTGGCATCCTCGCTTGTTTTTTAACGGCACTTCTAATTATAAAGTCAACCAAGACGGTTTAATCTACGAACATCTCGACACTTGGGATAGAAAACCCGGGGAAATTTTAAAGCAGTTTTTCCGCCGAGGAAAACCCGAGTAAATATCAATTCCTTTGGCGATTTATCCCATTTTTCTCAGACAAGTAGCGGGCACCTAGGCTGAGGGTGAGCGCAGGGTATTGCCCTGTCCCCCTCTGGGTTTTCTCACTTAAAATGCAATTCGTTCGATTCGCTATAAAAATAGCCCGCCTAGGCGGGCAAGGTTGCATTTAGCCCGACCCTAGGTGCATCTATACAATTATCGCATCACATCAATCCTCATCGGATAGCGGAAACCACCAAGGATCTGGCACCGATTCAGTTTTAATCAAGAGGGCTTGTTTTCGCAAAAAGCGCGTCAGCCCGGTGTTTCCCATGCGCGATCCACCCATTCCAGACAGGTTAAAGGAGTTTTTCTCCCCGTCTTGGACAATTGATGTGAGTCCGGCATCGTTGATACTGATACCTCCGGCATGAATCTGACGGGCGATCGCGATCGCTTCGGCTTCGGAACCGGAAAACACCGCCGCACTTAACCCATACTCCGTATCGTTGGCTAAGGCGATCGCTTCTTCTACCCTAGAAAACGCCATCACCGGGGCGATCGGGCCGAAGGTTTCCTCTCGCATCACTTTCATCCCGTGATTCACCTGGGTCAGAACCGTGGGCCGACACCAAAACCCTCCGCCCAATTCTTCTACATGCCCGCCACACTCCACCTTTGCCCCTTGGCTTTCCGCATCTTGCAAATGTTCGGCGATAATTGTCGCTTGTCTCGGGTCGATAATCGGTCCGATTGGTCCTCCCTTCAACTCCGGATAGGCTAATTTTACTTTTTGTGCCTTCTGCGCTAATTGAGCCACAAACTCCTCAAATACCGCCTCGGAAACGTAAATGCGCTCGATAGACAGACAAGATTGCCCGCTATTGGTCATCGACGCCCACAACAACGCAGAGGTGGCGGCGTCGAGATCCGCTGAATCGGTGACGATCGCCGGATCTTTCCCGCCTAACTCCAAAAATACCGGAATAAATTCCCGGGCTGCCGATTGTGCGATTTTTCTCCCGGTGGTCACACTTCCGGTAAAGCACAGGGCATCCACCGAGGCGATAATCGCTTCTCCCGTATCCCCCGCCCCGACAACATAACTCAATACCTCCTGCAATGCCGGCACTGCAGCGATCGCCTCTCGCATCGGTTCGATAAATCGCGGGGTCATCTCGCTAGGTTTGACGATCGCCGCACAACCGGCTAACAATGCCGGAATCGCATCAATGGCGGACAAATACAAGGGAAAATTCCAAGGGGCGATAATTCCCACCAGGGGATAAGGTGCGCTGGCGCTGCGACGCTGAATGGCGGAAATTGCCGTGGGTTGCGCTTCCGGTTCTGACAGCAATTGCGGCCCTAACTCACACCAGCGATCGATGCAGGCGATCGTGGCGTTGAATTCGACTTCCGACATCTGCCATCTGCCGGTATCCGTGGCTAATACCCGCACCAATTCCTCCCGTCTGCGTTCCAGTTCTGCCCGCCACTGTTGCAACACGGCGATCCGTTGCTCTACCCCGCCCGCTTGCCACTCTCTTTGCCCCGATCGCAGGCGATCGCATTCCCTCCCTACCCACTCCGGCGTCGGTGGCGCGATCGTATAGTCCAGTTTCCCCGTTCGCGGATTGCGAACTTTAATCTTTATATTTGTCATTGGTCATTTGTCATTTGTCATTTGTGGTTGGTCATTTGTCAATTATCAATTGTTATTTGTGGTTGGTCAATTGACAATTGTCATTCTTATTCTGCCGCCCCGGCTGCTTTGAGCGATCGCACCACGGGTTTGTAGCGGTTAAATTCGGCGAGGGTGAGTGCTGTATAACCGCCTCGGTTTTTCAGGTTGAGGTCGGCCCCGGCGGCGATTAGGCGTTCCAAGGTTGCCAGATAGCCGCGATGGGCGGCCCACATCAAGGCGGTTGCCCCTGCGTTATCTTGCAGGTTGACATCGGCACCGGCATGGAGGAGGGCTTCGACGATTTCGAGGCGATCGCGATCGGCAGCTTTCATCAGGGCGGTTTTGCCCTCCGCCGTCTGCTGATTCGGATCCGCACCGGCATCGAGCAACACCTGTAGGGTCTCGAGATAACCGAGTTCGGCGGCGACAGAGAGGGGCGTTTGTTCGAAATTCTTCACATTTACATCCGCACCTTTCGCCAGCAGGGCCTTGACAATTTCCAGGCGATCGTGTAGGGTAGCAACCAACAACGGCGTATCCCCCAGGCGGTTGCGGTGTTGGACATCTGCGCCTCCCTCGATCAAGACCTGCACCACGTCGGCGTAGCCTTCCACCACGGCTAAATTGAGGGCGGTTTCGTAGTCGCGATCGCACGCATCAATTTTTGCCCCCGCATCCAGTAAGGTTTTCACCGTGATGATGTGACCGTCGGCGGCGGCGGCCATCAGGGGAGTAAAGCCGGCCTCATTTTTCTCGTTCGCATCTGCCCCCGCTTCCAGCAACGCCTCCACCACGCGCGGATCCCCGCGTTCGGCAACCAGCAGCAGCGCCCCATCGCCATCGAGGGTGCGGGCATTGGGGTCTGCGCCTGCCCGTAACAAGACGCGCACCGCCGCCAGATCGGCGCGATCGGCAGCTTCTAGCAAGGCGCTATTGCAGTCGCTTTGTTGGCAATTCGCTCCGTTGTCGAGCAGCAGTTCTAGCACTTCGGCATTATTCGGATGATGCAGTGCCAACTCGAACAAAAAGTGAATCCCGCCGCCAGCTTCGGGATCCGCACCGGCATCGAGCAAGCATTGCGCCGCCGATACGTGATTTTCCACCACCGCCACCTTTAAAGCGGTATCCTCATCTTTGTCTTGTAAGTTAGGATCCGCACCGGCCTCGAGGAGCATTTCCAAAATCTGGCTGTTGCCTTTCAAGGCGGCGGCCATCAATGCCGTGCTACCATCATCGTTGGTAGCATTCACCTCCGCGCCCCATTCGAGCAATACTCGCACCGCATCCCGTTGATGATTGGCGGCGGCTAACATCAACGCCGTGACGCCATACTTCTGGCGCGGGAGATTGACATCAGCACCGGCGGCGAGCAACAGGCGGACAATTTCGGTATAGCCTTTAATCGCGGCAAACATTAATGCGGTGGTGCCGTCGCGATCGCGCGCGTTGAGATCGGCACCCTTGGCAATTAAAGCGGAAACCTGCTGGATATTGCCAATTCGCGCCGCCTGAAGGAATAGAATGTCCTGCTTTTCAGGCATTACCCGAGCCTCAATTCATGTGGGGATATTTTAGCGTAGCGCAAATCCCCGGCAGAATCAATGGGGGCGACAAAAAGGGCGATCGCTTGCTGAGGGATTTTTCGGCATCTGTGATGGTTGTCAACCCCTCAGGTGCCGCGATCGTGATAAGTTTTATGAAGAGCCATTGACATTGAGGAGAACGCGATGACCATCGAACTACCCGCACCGATACAAACGGTGCTTCCTTTTTTCCATCCCGTATTAATGTGGGCGGTGTTTGCCATTGCCCTGTATGCGCTTTACCTCGGGATCAAAGTCAAGCGCACCCGTCAAGCGGAAGGTGCCGATCGCAAAGAACTGATTAAAGGCAGATATAATGTCAAGCACTATCAAGTCGGTTCCTTGCTGCTCGCTTTGATGGTGATGGGCACCATTGGCGGCATGGCTGTCACCTATATCAGCAATGGTAAGCTGTTTGTCGGTCCTCACCTGCTCGTCGGCTTAGGCATGACGGGACTGGTGGCAGTGTCGGCGGCTTTGTCTCCTTTGATGCAGCAAGGCCAAATGTGGGCGCGCTATACCCATATTGGCCTCAATCTTGTGTTGCTGGGGCTTTTTAGCTGGCAAGCCCTGACTGGGGTGCAAATCGTGCAAAAGATTATTAGCAATATGTAATAGTTGGCAATCCGGAGCGATCGCCCGCACAGCAAGCCCTACTTGAGAGTTGCTGCGGGGGGTGAAGCACTCTCTTGCCCGATTATTCCTCATCATCGGCGATCGCTTCTCCGGTGCCATTCGGTCCGGCGCATTGATGGCAAACCTCTTGTTTGCGCGTTTTCGACCATTTTTTCTCGAATAATTTCAGGCGATCGCTTCCCTGACTGGAATGGAAATCTTGCTGCACCTTGTACGTCAAGCGGCGAGACACCTGTTTGACGATTTGCGCTAAGAGGCGATCGCCTGTTTTTTGAATCAACGAATTGGGCAGTGCCCGAATGAATTTGGGAAACCAAACTCCCACTTTCAAGTCCAACCGCCACTCTACCCGCGTCATTACCGACGGTTGACCTTCACTTTCGCTCGCCCCTATATCCGAATAATTTGCCGGCTTTTCTATCAACTCCTGTTCGGCTTTAAAATCCACTTCATAGCCCGGTGGGGTATAATCTGGCACCGGGATCGTCTCGATTAGATAAAGCCCATCCTGCTGCGGTAACAGATTCAACCCGATTTTTGGCTCCACCTCGTAACCCAGGGCACCAAATCGTCCGATGGTCAGCGCATAGCCATTTTCCCCAATCGGATCCGCCTTCATCGGCGCGGCGCAGCGGCGAAACCATCCTTGGTGCGCGTCGAAATATTCCGCCACGGTTTGCGCGTCTGCATACATTTCCATGCAGCCGACAAAATGGGTCTGAAACCACGTCGGCTCTTTCCCTAGCTCTGTAGATGCCTCTGAATTTTTAGTGTCGATCTCGTTTGGCATTGAATTGATAAGTTCTGATTGCATAACCCATTGTCCTGCTTGTTGGTTTTCCCTGGGGGACTCGTTCTCGCCAAAACGTTTTTTTTAGCTTACCTTTCTAGATTGGCAGTGAAATCCGTAATTTTGCCGGAATTTTTCAATTTTTTTACCTTTGACCCTGGTTTTGGCCGAACCAAGCTCCAGTTACAATGCCATGATAAATAAAGCGCCTGGGGCTTGTCTGTGTTTGATTTATCCATCAAGAAGCGATCGCGATCCTAGTCAAGCTCTCTACACTAGAGTATGGGTCAACTGGAAACCTTCGCGAATTGCATAAAAGCAATCATTAACCTGTAATATTTAACTGTCGATTGAGGAAACTAAGCAACCGACCATGAAAGTATTTGTAGCCGGATCCACCGGCCAAACCGGGCGTCGAATCGTACAGCAGTTAGTCCAGCGCCAGATTCCCGTGCGCGCGTTGGTACGGAATTTAGAGAAAGGCAAAGAACTGCTTCCCCCAGAAGTGGAATTAGTCGTCGGCGATGTGTTAAATCCCGCCCAACTGCCCGAAATGATTGGGGATAGCACTGCGATCGTCTGCGCCACCGGTGCCGCCAACTTATGGGATCCCACAGCACCCTACCGCGTGGACTACGAAGGCACCAAACATCTGGTGGATGCCGCTAAGGCAAAGGGAATCGAGCATTTTGTCTTGGTTTCCTCCTTATGCGTGTCGCAGTTATTCCATCCTCTCAACTTATTTTGGTTGATTTTAGTGTGGAAAAAACAAGCGGAAAATTATCTCGCCGAAAGTGGTTTAACTTACACCATCGTGCGCCCCGGCGGTTTGCGAAATGACGACAACGAATTTCCGATTGTCATGGAATCTGCAGATAGTTTATTTGATGGCAGCATTCCGCGCACCAAAGTGGCGCAAGTCTGCGTAGAAGCGCTGTTTCAGCCAGAAGCGCGCAATAAAATCGCTGAAATCATCGCCCAACCCGAGGCCCGGGCGAAATCCTTCGACCAACTGTTTGCCAGTGTGGGATAAGCCAGCGATCGCCCGATTCCATAACATCTAAATTGCATAATACCGGGAACCAAACCCATCGGGTTTGCCTCCGGATCTAAATTGCCTCATGCAACCGTAGGGTGGGCCTCGCCCACCACATCTAAATTGCACATTCACCCGTTAAAAAACAAACCTAACAATTATTTTGCTGGCCTAAGTTTCCGGAAACAGAGCCTCGCGACTTGGCGTTCCCCCCAGGCGGGAACGAGTCAATAAAACAACCGGAATCATCCCTTGTTTGTCAATTAGGGGAACATTAAATTGGGCAATAAAAGCCCAGAAAAAACGCAACGATATTGGTAGACGAATTGTGAAACTTAACCGACAGAAAAATCAATGGAAACGATGGGCGGTGGGGATAGTGGGTGCGATCGCCCTTTTAACCACCTTCAAAGCCTGTAGCGGACATCAAACCGCCCTGCTTCCCTCCACCCGAGGCGAATTTCCGCCCTTAGTGATGCGGGGCGGCGACCCCTACATTCGCGCACTGATGCGAACCATTTCCGCCAGCGAATCCAACGTCGAGCGACCCTATGCGGTGATTTATGGCGGCGAATACATGAGCGATTTAGACAGCCATCCCGATAAATGCGTCCGCATCGTCAGCGGACCAAACGTCAACAACTGCTCCACCGCCGCCGGACGCTATCAATTTATTACCACAACCTGGGAAGAAATGGCGCAACGCTATCATCCCAACCCCTCCGGATTTTTATTTTGGAAATCCTATAGTTTCCAGCCCCAATATCAAGATGAAGTGGTCTACGCTTGGCTGAGTGACGAACAGGTTTGGGGTGCGGACATTTCCGAACTCTTGCGTCAGGGAAAAATCGAGAAAGTTTTATCCATGCTCTCGGGAACCTGGACCAGTTTGGGCTATGGAATTGAAGACAACTCCATGACCCCCTATTTGCCCCAGATTTATCAAGAAATGCTCGAAGCCGAACTGAAAAAAGCGCGGTAAAATCCCCGAATTAATCACCGATTTTCCTCGTTCTCCGGTTTGCGGGAGCGAGGAAAAGTATGCAAATTAAGTGACAAACAGCGCCAGCGGCTACCGGAGAAAAACCGATCCCGGCATTTGCGGTGACAATGTGCGACCCACCCCCGCGCCAGTACCCCGGAAACTCATTCCCCAAAGAATGAATCTGAACAAATAGGATATGGGGTGGGTAATGCCTAGCTTATCCCGCCATCATCGGTTTTAACCAACCGGAATACACCAGTGTGATTCCCCCGATACCCAACTGGGGATTCAAATGCCCTGACGGAGAAAAGAACCTCATATTTCCCGTGGTTTTTCACCCAAAACCATCATCAAGATCGCGAGAGGACAATCTCATCCATGAAACGATATCGGCATATTACCAGAGCAATATTCGGCGCGATATTATTTCTCAGCGTGAATCTCATGCTGACCTTTGCGCCGGCCTATTCCACCTTACCACCGAGGGGAACCGACAACCCCGCCTCCGTGCAGAATCTTCCCCTGATTCCCAGAGTCCAACAGCTCATCGAACTGGCACTGGATCCTACAAGTGCCGCATTTCAACAACTCGCACAAGCCGATCGCCTGTATTTGCAGGGACAAACCGCCGAAGCGGAACGAATCTACCGACAAGTCAAAGCCGACTTTCCCCAACATCGCAGCACACAAGAACTTCCCGAACCGATAACCGACCCCAACCAACTGAGTGGGGCGGCGCGGGTGTACTGGCGCGAAGCCCAGGCGGGGATGGAACAAAACCTAGAAACCCGGATTTTCGTTCCCCTAGAAAAATTAGTTGAAGACTATCCGCAATTTATTCCCGGGCATGTTTTGCTGGCGCAAGCCTTGGAGAACTACGATCGCGCCGAAGAAGCCCTCCCCATATTAGAGCGCGCCACCACCCTGTATCCGGACCAACCAGAACTGATCGGCGCGCAAGTCGAGGCCCTCGCCAGCGCCGAAAAATGGCTAGAAGCCTCATTAGCAGCGCGTCAATTTGCGGTACTGTATCCAGAGCATCCCCAAGCGGAGGAATTAAACGCGATCGCCGACGAAACCTTAGATCGCTATCGGTCCGGAATCAAGCGCAAACTCATCGGACAAACCATTCTCACCGGGGCGCTATCGATCGGCGATTACGTCCTCACCGGAAATGCCGGCGGTGCGGTTCCCGCCTTGCAAATTACCATGATGCTGCTGCAAGGGGAATCTAAATTTGGCGATATGTTTGCGAACGCCTACCGCCAGCAACTCCCGATGGTGGAAGATGAAATGGTAGTCAACTACGTGAACGAAGTGGGGCAGAAAATGGCCCGCTTGATGGGGCGAGATGAATTCGAGTACGAATTTTTTGTGATTGAAGACGAGAATCTGAATGCATTTGCCCTTCCGGGGGGGAAAATCTTTGTCAACACCGGGGCGCTGCTGAATATTAACTCCGAAGCCGAATTAGCCGGGTTATTGGGACATGAAGTCGCCCATGCGGTATTGTCCCACGGGTACCAGCGCGTGGTGCAAGGTACCTTGCTGTCTAATTTAGACCGGGTGGTTCCGATGGGGGATTTAGTAGCGGCGCTCATCGGGGCGGCGTATAGTCGGAAAAACGAGCGTCAAGCGGATATTTTGGGGTCGCGGGCGTTGGCGAATAGCAACTATGCGGCGGATGGTTTACGCAACTTGATGGTGACATTTACCGAGTTGGAAGAAGGAAGATCCCGTCCCCCGGCTTGGTTGTCCACTCACCCCGCCTCTTCCGATCGCGTGGAGTATTTGGAAGAGTTGATTCAGCAAAATGGTTACAATCGCTATGCCTATGAAGGGGTGGAAAGTCACGCCGCGATTCAAGCGCGGGTGAAGGACATTACTGAGGAAAGCTAGCGAAAAGGGGGGGGAGATGAAAAAAAGGGAAGCCGTGGTGGCTTCCCTTTTTTTAGATACTTTTGAAGGCGACACCCGGATTCGAACCGGGGGTGGAGGTTTTGCAGACCTCTGCCTTACCACTTGGCGATGTCGCCTTGCCTACGAAATCTAATTGTAACAGAAGTTGACCGAGGGAGGCAAGATTTGGGAAAATTTTTTTTGAGAGGGGGTGGGGAAACGCCCCGCATCGCTTAGGGGTGGGGTTCTCGGACATGCGCCTACCGATGTGGGCGCGGGTGAATGGCTTGTTTTGTCGGCCCGATTCCGCATTCCTCTCCTTTGCACCCTAGCTAATTTTGACCCATGATTCAAGCGACTCCCTTACGTTTAGCCCAGTTGACCGACCTTCATCTATTTGCGGATCCAGCGCGATCGCTGTTTGGGGTGCCCACTGCGGCGAGTTTGCAACTCAGCGTCGCCAAATTGCGACAGCACTATTATCCGCAAGATTTACTGCTGCTGACGGGGGACCTGTCGCAAGATGAAACCGCCGAATCTTATCGTCAGTTGCGACAGTTGCTCGATCCGTTGCAGATTCCTACCTATTGGCTTCCGGGCAATCACGATAATTTCTCGGCGATGGGGGAGATATTATCGCAACCGCCGTTTTCTGCAGACCAAGCGTTTCAGGTGGGGAATTGGTCGTTTGTGTCGGTGGATTCTACGGTGGCGGGAGAGACTTATGGGGAACTGTCGCCGACTCGGTTGGAGTGGTTGGATTGGCAATTGCATTTAACCGGCGATCGCCCCACGGTGGTGTCGTTGCATCATCCGCCGTTTGAAGTGAATTCTTTGTGGATCGATCGGATTGGGTTAAGGAATCCGAAGCGGTTTTTTGATATTCTCGATCGCCATCGGAACGTGCGCTTTGTGCTATCCGGGCACGTGCATCAAAATTTTTGCCACCAACAGGGTCGCTTGCGCTGTTTCGCCACTCCTTCTACCTGCGTGCAGTTTAAACCCAGAAGTGCGGAATTTGCGATCGACGCCAAGGCGCTACCGGGCTTTCGGTTGTTTAATCTGTATCCGAATGGGTCTTGGGAGACGAAAGTGGAACGGGTGAAAGGTACGGTTAAACCGGATCTGCCAAAATGAGCAGGGCTTGGCGCAGGGCGTTTTGCTGGCGGGGTGTGAGCCAGGGATAGTGTTGCGGATAAATCGGCGATCGCGGGCGCAATTGCCAGCCGGCAGGGTGTAAAATCTCCTGCAGTTGGGCGATTTGCGGGTGAGGATAGTCGGGGTTGACTTCATCGCGCGGCCCGATTCCGCCTAAATCCCGCGCCCCGGCTGCTATACAAGCGAGCAATAGGTCCGGTTGGGTGACTAAGTTGGGGGGAATTTGGATGGTAATGCTGGGGGGTAAGATATCTCGGGCGATCGCGATGATGGCGGGTAATTCTTGCAGGTCAAATCCCGGCGCATCCCCGGTTTGCCGAGTTCCGGGGGAGTAGGGTTGCACGATCGCTTCTTGGATGTGACCCCAGCGCTGATGAAGGCGGGCGATCGCTTCTAATGTCTCGCAAATCTCCTCTCGGGTTTCTCCCAATCCCAATAAAATTCCCGTGGTAAACGGGATTTCTAGTTCTCCCGCCCATTCTAACTGTCGCAATCGCACTACAGGCTGTTTGGAAGGGGCGTGGCGGTGAACTGTCTGCAGCAATTTGGGGGAGAGTTGTTCTAACATTAAGCCCATCGAGAGATTGACCGATTTGAGCTTTGCCATTTCCGCAAAGTATAACGGTCCGGCATTGGTATGGGGCAAAAATCCCTTCGATAAGGCTAAGTCGCATAGCTTATAGATGCGATCGAACCACCCTTTTCGCGCCACACTCTGGGGATGCACCTCCCCACTGAGAATCAATATTTCTACCACTCCGCGATCGACCAGAGAGTCCAATATTTCCGCCGCCCGCTCTAATCCCAATCCCCCCTTGCTTCCCAGTTCCTGACGGAAATTACAGTAACTACAGCGGTTAAAGCACTCGTAAGTCGGCACCATCGTATAAGCCGGACTGTAGGTCACTCTACCCCGATTTCCCGCTTCCATCTGCCCTACCCTCGATTTTTCCTGGCCCATCATTCGCTTCCCCTCCCCGGTCAATACTTCATCCTAAATCTGCACCTCTTTCAAGGTTAATCCCACGGATTTTCACTCCTCCACTCTATCATCTTTTGCCAATGGTTGCAACTGCCAAATTCCTGCCTCATTCCGTCGATAAACTTCCCCTTCATTTCCGCTGGCGCAACCAAAGGAATTCGTAAGATGGGCAATGCCTAAATTACCACTCACCCTCAAAGCAGCAGGCTAGGCATTGCCCACCCTACAACTCAATCCTATTGCTAATTCCATCATCCCTATGGTAACTTATAAAATAAACCCCTAACTCAATCATGGAATTCCAGCATAAAAGCCCACAGATTTATGGTAGAAAAATTTTCCCCTAAAACTCACAGACAGCCAATAATTTAACAAGCAACAGAATCGCTCATTCCCCAGGAGAAAAAATGCAATTACAACTCAAACAAATCATCGTCCCCCCGGGTCAACAACTGCTGATGACCGATGTTACTTGGCAAATGTACGAACAAATTTTAGAAGAATTTGGCGAAAAACGAGGTGCGCGGATTAATTACAGCCAGGGAGTCCTAGAAATCATGGTACCTTTACCCGAACATGAAGATGATAAAGT
>NZ_JAYFEQ010000573.1:0-257 GCF_055795085.1 Phormidium sp. CCY1219
CAGGTTTGAGACACGATAATTGACAATTGTCAATTGACAATTGTCAATTATCAATTATCAATTATCAATCGGCAGGGTTGGGGAGTCTCCTCGACGGTTTTCTTAAGGACAATCGTGAAGGGAAAACGACGGTAGATGGCCGCTTTCCGAGCCTTCAACAACCGCCGTGCCGTGCCGGGGGAGCAAGGCGTTAGCGGTTTGAGTTGGGTGTCGAGTACGAAAACAAAATTAGACATGGTGTTTGTCTCTAACTCCGA
>NZ_JAYFEQ010000574.1:0-538 GCF_055795085.1 Phormidium sp. CCY1219
GGGGACCGGGGGTCAGTCGCTCGGCTTATATCCCCACGGATAAATCCGGGGGCTTTACGCCGATTCTCGGTAAAAATATCGCCAAAAATTTGGGTAATCAGTTTTTGTCGAAAAGTTTGATAAGAGAAGATGCGATCGCTTTCGATAGAGGGATATTCCCATTGATAAAGTGCCAAATCTTGCAACACCGAGTCCCAGAGTTCGTCTTCGCCGATAATATCTCCCAAAAAGCAAGGGTAGAAGTTTGGCATGGAGCGTTCTCCCCGCTGCATAAACTCGTTGAAAATAAACCCTTGCATTTTTTGCGAATAGTCTACATCGCGCACGGAGGTTCCGTGCATCAAAAATACCAGCATGTTTCTGAAATATCCAGTTTCCTCATCTGTATGGTAGCAATTGGGGATGAGTGGGAATGCCCATAAAAAATCCCCCGCCAAAAAGCGGGGGATTTTTTATGGCTAAATCAGGCAGTTAGAGCCTCATCAACCGAACTTACTCGCCGTAGAGGCAATCAAGAACGCCGCATAAGTCAGCACAT
>NZ_JAYFEQ010000575.1:0-15031 GCF_055795085.1 Phormidium sp. CCY1219
TGGTCTTCTGGTCAGGTGAGCTTGGGAAAATAAAGTCTTACCAAGCCCCTCCCTTTAGGGATGGGGTTCCTGACAAAACTGAGGCTCCTCGAGATGGACTGGGATACAGTCCACGGCTGACTCAACGGTTTAGCCCCTCAATCTAATAAGATAGGTTAGCTGATGGGAATTAAAATGTCAAGCCTCATCTGTAGCGGGGGGAACCTGACGGATTGGCAGCACTTATGTAGCGTTATAGCACGGTAGGGGTTCAAGCGACCGTGACCGATTGATGTGGGTTGCTGGGGGGATTTCCGACTTGTGCCCTTTTACCGATGGATGGGAAGTGCTTCTGGGGAAACGCCCATGCGGCCAGAAAAAAGGGCGCAGCGGGTGCGCCCTGCGATTCGGGAGAAGTGATGGGGTGCAATACCCAGATCCAGGGTTGGGGTGGAGCCGATCGCCCCTAATTATTCCACCGTTACCGACTTAGCCAAATTCCGGGGTTGATCCACATCCAAGCCGCGCCGTGCGGCAATGTGATAAGCTAACAACTGCAAGGGAACCACAGACAGAATCGGGGACAACAACTCATCCACCACTGGTACCGGGAGCAGATCGTCAAAAATATCCATTGCCTCAGCACCATTGTGCGGGGTAACGCCAATCAAGCGAGCATCTCGAGCTTTCGCTTCCTGGGCGTTAGAAATCACCTTTTCATAGACCAATCCGGGCATAGCGATCGCCACCACAGGCACTTTCGCATCCAACAGGGCGATCGGGCCGTGTTTCATCTCCCCGGCGGGATATCCCTCGGCGTGAATATAACTAATTTCTTTCAGTTTCAGCGCCCCTTCTAACGCGATCGGAAAATTAATTCCGCGTCCGATAAAAATAAAATCCTGAGTCTCGGCAAACTCGTGAGCCAACTCTTCAATCTGCGCCTCTTGGGACCCCAACACCTGTTCGATTTGTGCTGGAAGTTGTCGCAACCCGGCCAAAACCTCCTCAATTCTCCCTTCCGGTTGACTTTTGCGCCGATAGGCCAAATCCAGGGCCAACCCATAAAACGCCATCAACTGAGCCACAAAAGTCTTGGTTGCCGCCACCCCAATCTCAATACCCGCATGGGTATTGATAATGTGCGGGACTAAATGTCCCAAAGAAGACTCGGGACGATTGGTAATCCCTAACAAACGCGCCTGATAGGCGTCGCCCAGACCGCTGCGGCGCTGCTGTTCCGTACCCAAAGCGGCGAGAGTATCGGCTGTTTCCCCAGACTGACTGATACCGATCGCCAGGGTACGGGGGCGCAGGGGGGAGGGTGCATAGCGATATTCCGAGGCATACTGTACCGTAGTCGGAATCCCGCCCAATTGTTCGAGCAAGTATTTACCTACCAAGCCGGCGTGCCAACTGGTGCCACAAGCGATAATTTCAATCTGTTCGAGATCCGCGTATAATTCCGGGGGGATGCCCAGGTTCACCGGTGCGAGTTTCGTATCCCCCGGTTGCCACTCTCGATTGAAATAGGCATCCAGACAGGTTCGCACCACTGCCGGTTGCTCGTAAATTTCTTTGAGCATAAAGTGGCGGAAACCTTGTTTTTCCACCAACACCGGGTTTAAATTCAACACTCTCGGGGTTTTCTTGAGGCGATCGCCGGCAAAATTATAAACCTCCACACCCAATGGCGTCAGGCGGGCGATTTCGCCATTCTCCAGGGGCAACACGGCGCGGGTATGAGAGACGATCGCCGGGGTATCCGAGGCGCAGAAAAACTCTCCTTGACCGAATCCAATCACCAAAGGAGCTTGCTGGCGGGCTACAATCAACTCATCGGGATATTCTGCCGAAACTACGGCGATCGCAAATGCTCCTGACAACTGATTCACCGTTTGGCGGACCGCCTCAAAAAACGGCGATATCAAAGGCACATAACCTTCTGCTTCCACCATCGGTGCGCCCAGGGACTCGGCAATTAAATGGGGAATCACCTCCGTATCCGTATCGGATCGAAACTCGTGCCCGCGTTGTTTGAGTTCCTCGCGCAATTCGCGATAATTTTCAATAATCCCATTTTGCACCACCGCCACCTTGTCGTGCATATCCAAGTGGGGATGGGCATTATACTCTTCCGGTTTGCCGTGGGTGGCCCAGCGCGTATGTCCGATCCCGATTTGCGCGGGATTGTCCAACCCTTCTAATTTCTCTCGCAACTGGTGCAATTTGCCTTTAGCGCGCACGCAATTCAAATTGCCGTCCCAAATTGTTGCCACACCTGCCGAATCGTATCCCCGATATTCTAACTTTTCTAATCCAGCAAGCAATACATCTTTCGCTGCTTGAGTGCCGATATAGCCGACGATTCCACACATCTGACCTATTCACTCCTCTCGAAACACTATTGTGGATAAAATTATGTGTTTTTGGTGTCGGTTATGCTATAATAGTAAAATTTTTTTTAGATTTTCCAACACCGATAAACCTTCTGCGCTCTCGATCGCGATTTTGGCTCCCAATTTTGGGAGAGAAAAATCGAGACTCCAGCGAGTTGGTATTGTCTTCCCACTGTAGGCAATCCATTCCGGAAACGACAACTTTCGGGGTGGGGGGGCGATCGCAAAAAAAAGAGGGAGCCGTTGCTCCCTCGATTATCTTGCATCAGTGAGGTGGAAAAATCGCACCCATTCTGACAGCAGAATCGATGCCCACCAAAAATCTGCCCGAGGCTGTTAGTACGCCAGACCCATACTGCGAGTCGTTTCTGCGCCGAGATAGACGCGAATGCTCAGGAAGTCAGTAGGACAAGCGGTTTCACAGCGCTTGCACCCTACGCAGTCTTCGGTACGGGGAGAAGAGGCGATCTGACTAGCTTTGCAGCCATCCCAAGGCACCATCTCTAGAACGTCTAGAGGGCACGCGCGCACGCACTGGGTGCAGCCAATGCAGGTGTCATAGATTTTTACAGAATGAGACATGGAATAAAGGCTCCAAACGTGTTCTCAACAGCTTTTAGGATCTGGTATCTGTTGCTTCGAGGGCACCCGAGGGGCCTTTAAAGCAACATAAATCTTGGCTTAGTTTATCTTAGTCCTTTGCATTCCTCTAATAAAAGCGGCAATAACTTAAAAGTTCGTAATATTTTGCATAGACTTGCGGGGGGTAGGGGGGCTGAGGGAGAGGTCGAACAAAAGGGCGATCGCCTCTTCCCTCATGGATCCAATATGAAAGCGCGGGCAACCACAAGTCCCGATTTTTCAGGCTTTCATCCGCCCACGCCGAGCGCCCGATTCCGGATCGGTGAACCCTTTACCCTCCATTGGGGGATAATTTAAAGCGCGGCCAACTTTTGCAAAACCGGTTGAGTAGAGACCACGTGACGATCCAACCCTAGGGCTTTAGGTTCCACGCCGAGGGCCAGGGCAATCAACTGGGGCAGATGCAGCACCGGCAGATCCAATTTTTGCCCCACCACTTTAGCGACTTCCGGTTGACGGGAGTCTAGATTGAGGTGGCACAGGGGGCAGGGCGTGACCATACAATCAGCACCGGCAGCGATCGCATCAATTAAGTGGGTGCCGGCCATTTTAAACGATTGCTCCGTGGCATAACTGGAAAGGGGCCAGCCACAGCATTGGGTGCGCCCGGAGTAATAAACCGGCGTAGCCCCCACCGCCCGAAACACATTTTCCATCGATTCAGGTTGGTAGGGGTCATCATAAGGAAGGGATTTTTGGGCGCGCAGCAGATAGCAGCCATAGAAAGCGGCGCATTTGAGACCGCTTAATTTGCGCGTGACGCGCTGTTGTAATTGTTCCAACCCAAAATCGCAGACTAATGCCCAGAGGAGATGTTTGACCTCCGTGGAGCCTTGGTAGGGAGAGCAGCTTTGCTGTTGCAGCAACCCATTGACGCGATCGAGATAGGCGGGGTCAGTGTCTCGAAACTCCTTGAGACGTTCGTCCACATGCCCGATGACTCCTTGACAGGTGCTGCAGTGGGTGAGTAGCGGGAGTTTAAGTTGTTCGGCGAGGGCGATATTGCGGGCATTAACCGTATCTTCCAGGAGGCGGGAATCTTCTTTAAAGGTGCCCGAACCGCAGCAGGAGGCTTTTTTCAGTTCGATCAGTTCGATGCCGAGGGCTTGAGTTAAAACAGCGGTAGATTGATAGAGTTCGCGGCAGGCTCCTTGAGCGACGCAACCGGGGAAATAAGCGTATTTCAGGGTGTCAGATGGCATGGTAGTGGCTTGATTCTCAGTAGGAAAGGGGGTGAAGCAGGGGGTGTTGCCTGCATCACTCCTGTTTTTATTATCATGGCGCTTCAGCTTCTTGTGGGGGGCACTTTTTTAGACTCCCTTAAGGATTGGCTTCGTGGTAGACTATTGAGAATCTGCGATCGCGCATGGAGAACTGGGATGAGGGGCGAGGGGAAAAAATTTTTGGGTGAAGAAGAGAATAAAACCCCAAAGCGATCGCAGAATGTTTGGCATCGATCGGATAAGATAAAAAAATGGCTTGGGCCGATTCAGATGAAGAAACGGTGAAGGGCCACAAAAGGCCAAAAAAAGCAAGGGAAAAAACGTCAGTCAGACCAGACCGACCCGATGCCCCAAGTTCATTTGAGCTGCTGCATTCAAAGAGGACACAGTTAGAGATGAGTCAAGACGAAATTTTTGAGAAGGTCAAGAACATCGTATCGGATCAATTAGAAGTAGAAGCCGAGCAAGTCAAGCCAGAAGCGAGTTTTGCCGACGATTTGGGGGCTGATTCCCTGGATACGGTGGAGCTAGTGATGGCATTGGAAGAAGAGTTTGATATTGAAATTCCCGACGAAGCGGCAGAAAACATCACCACCGTGCAACAAGCAGTGGACTACATCAACAGCCAAGTGGCAGCCAAAGCATAAAGCAGCCAGCTTTCACCTGTGTTCTGCGTTTTTGGTGTGGAAGCGAGAGAAACAGCAATTATGAGCAACGTTCAACGAAAACGAGTTGTGGTGACGGGTTTGGGTGCGATTACGCCGATTGGCAATACCCTGGAGGATTATTGGCAGGGGTTGTTGAGCGGGCGCAATGGCATCGGCCCGATTACCTTGTTCGATCCGTCCCGTCATGCCTGCCGCATTGCGGGTGAGGTAAAGGGATTTGACCCGCACGAGTATATGGAGCGCAAAGAAGCCAAGCGGATGGATCGATTTGCACAGTTTGCGATCGCCGCAAGCAAGCAAGCGATCGCAGACGCCGGTTTCGAGATTAATGACCTGAACGCAGAGCAGGTGGGGGTCATCATTGGTACGGGCATCGGTGGCATCAAGGTGATGGAAGATCAGCAAACGATCTACCTCAATCGCGGTCCGGACCGATGCAGTCCCTTTATGGTGCCGATGATGATCGCCAATATGGCGGCGGGTCTGACGGCAATTCATATCGGTGCAAAAGGTCCAAATACCTGTCCGGTAACGGCTTGTGCGGCGGGATCCAATGCGGTGGGGGATGCCTTTCGCCTGATTCAGAATGGCTACGCGCAAGCCACCATCTGCGGCGGCACCGAAGCGGCAGTTACGCCCCTGTCGGTGGCGGGTTTTGCTTCGGCAAGAGCGCTGTCTACCCGCAATGACGATCCGGATCGTGCCTGCCGGCCCTTCGATCGCGATCGCGATGGCTTCGTGATGGGTGAAGGGGCGGGCATTTTGCTGCTCGAAGAACTGGAACACGCCCGCGCGCGTGGGGCGAAAATCTATGCCGAAATTGTCGGCTATGGCATGACCTGCGATGCCTATCACATCACCTCGCCGGTTCCGGGGGGCGAAGGAGCCACCCGGGCGATCGAGCTGGCGATGAAAGATGGTGCCATCACCCCGGAACAGGTGAGCTACATCAACGCTCACGGTACGAGCACGCCAGCCAACGACAAGACGGAAACCACAGCAATTAAAAAAGCTTTGGGAGAGAATGCTTCAAACGTGGCGATCAGCTCTACAAAGTCGATGACCGGACATCTGCTGGGTGGTTCGGGTGGAATTGAAGCGGTGGCCACGGTAATGGCGATCGCCTCCGATCGCGTGCCGCCAACGATTAATTTGACCAATCCGGATCCGGAGTGTGACTTAGATTACGTTCCCCATGAAAGTCGCGCCAAAACGGTGGAGGTGGCCCTGTCCAATTCCTTTGGTTTTGGGGGACATAACGTCACCTTAGCCTTTAAAAAGTACGCCTAATCCGCGACATCTGAAGGATGAAGTCGCAAGTATGAAGCCACAACCGGAGGATCGGATTTCAAAAAAACCGACTTCATGCCTTCAAACTTCATCCTTCATTTTTTCGGTTTGATCCGCCGCATCCCCTTGCTCAGAGATCCCGGTAATGGAATCATGGGATTATCCAATGAGATAAGGGGCGATCGCGAGTCGTTTAATCTCGATCCTCACGCCCTCGCAAGAAAAAGACCATCATTAAAGAAAAGACACTATGGCCGTAACTGCTCCGAGCAAACAATCCCTCGAAGAACTGTGCATCAATAGCATTCGCTTTCTGGCTATTGACGCGGTAGAAAAAGCTAACTCCGGTCACCCCGGACTGCCAATGGGTGCAGCGCCAATGGCGTTTGTCCTCTGGGACCGGTTCATGCGGTACAACCCGAAAAACCCCAAATGGTTTAACCGCGATCGCTTCGTCCTTTCTGCCGGTCACGGCTGCATGTTGCAATATGGCCTGCTTTATCTGACGGGCTACGAAAACGTGACCATTGAAGACCTCAAGCAGTTCCGTCAGTGGGAGTCGAAAACCCCCGGACACCCGGAAAACTTCCAAACGGAAGGGGTAGAAGTCACCACCGGTCCGTTGGGTCAAGGCATTGCTAACGCTGTGGGTTTGGCAATGGCAGAAGCTCATATGGCGGCTCAATTCAATAAGCCGGATCTCAATATTGTAGACCATTACACCTACGTGATTCTCGGCGATGGGTGCAACATGGAAGGGGTTTCTGGGGAAGCTTGCTCCCTCGCCGGACACCTGGGCCTGGGCAAGCTGATCGCCCTGTACGATGACAACCACATCTCGATCGACGGTTCTACGGATCTCGCCTTTACTGAAGATGTGGGTAAGCGCTTTGAAGCCTACGGCTGGCATGTGTTGGAAGTCAAAGAAGGCAACCAAGACCTCGACAGCATCCATAAGGCGATCGAACAAGCCAAACAAGTCACAGACAAGCCGTCTTTAATTAAAGTCACCACCACTATCGGTTTCGGATCCCCCAACAAGGCAAACACCCACGGGGTTCATGGTGCGGCTCTCGGTGCGGATGAAGTACAAGCCACTCGCGACCACTTGGGTTGGGAATATCCCCCGTTTGAAGTGCCCGAAGAAGCCCTGAATCATTTCCGTCAAGCGGTGGATCGCGGTGCGAAATATGAAGCGCAGTGGCAGCAACTCTGGACTCGCTACAAAACCGAGTACGCTGAAGAAGCCGCCGTGTTAGAACGGATGCTCAGTGGCAAGCTTCCGGAAGGATGGGACAAATCTCTGCCCACCTACACCCCGGAAGATAAAAAAGATGCGACCCGCAACCAATCCGGTGCCACCCTCAACGCGATCGCTGGGGTGCTTCCGGAATTGATCGGCGGTTCTGCAGACTTGGCTCCTTCTAACAAAACCTTGCTGAAATCTTCCAAGGATTTCCAAAAAGGTGCCTACGAAAATCGCAACCTGCGTTTCGGCGTGCGCGAACATGGCATGGGCGCAATCTGCAACGGTATCGCCCTGCATGGTTCTGGTTTGATTCCCTACGGTGCCACCTTCTTGGTGTTTACCGACTACATGCGCGGTGCCATTCGCCTTTCGGCCCTGGCTCAAGCCGGTGTCATCTGGGTGATGACTCACGACTCGATCGCCTTGGGTGAAGATGGTCCGACTCACCAACCCATCGAGCATATCCCCTCTCTACGTGCCATTCCCGATTTGATCGTCCTGCGTCCCGCCGATGGGAACGAAACCTCTGGCGCTTACAAAGTGGCGATCGAAAAAGCAAAAGCAGTGGGTGGCGATCGCCCCTACCCCTCTCTGCTGGCCCTGTCGCGTCAAGGTCTGCCCAATCTGGCCGGCACTTCTCTCGAAGGGGTTGCTAAAGGCGCTTACATCCTCTCCGACAGCGACGGAACTCCCGATATCATCTTGATCGGGACCGGCGGTGAATTGCATCTGTGCGTGGATGCGGCGGAAACACTGCGCGGCGAAGGCAAGAAAGTCCGCGTGGTCTCGATGCCCTCTTGGGAACTGTTCGAGGAGCAAGATGAAGCCTATCGCGAATCCGTTCTGCCCAAAGCCGTTACCAAGCGCTTGGCAGTAGAAGCCGGTTCTAGCTTTGGCTGGTGCCGTTATGTGGGTACGGAAGGTTCGACCATCAGCGTCGATCGCTTCGGCGTCTCTTCTCCCGGTGGCGTGGCCCTGAAAAACTTTGGCTATACCGTGGATAACGTGGTCGCCAAAGCTAAGGCTCTTTAAACTGTATAAAACTTAGGCAAAGTCCTGCCTTAATCCATACAACTCACAACGGCTCTCTATTTCTAGAGAGCCTTTTTTTGGCGCAAAATCGATATATTATTTCGTAAATATACAAAATTCCCTAACACCTCGCTCGCCTCTAGGCACATGGCATTCATTGGCGAATCCTGAGAATCTCCATCTCGCAACATTCCCCCACAACCGCCAGAAAGCCTGCTATATTAGATCTAACCCCTTCCGAACGGAGGAAACAGTTATGGTTTCTAAACTGGAATCTGCGAATCACCCAGAGGTCATTTACCCAGAAGATGACGGGAATCCCATGTCCGAAAATACCAAGCAGTTTCGCTGGATAACGGTAATCCAATATAATCTAGAATGGCTGTTTGCCAACAATCCGAACGTATTTGTCGCCGGAGACCTGTTGTGGTATCCGGTAGAAGGGGATAACAAAACTCGTCAAGCGCCGGATGTGATGGTGGTATTTGGCAGACCCAAAGACGATCGCGGATCTTATCAACAGTGGAAAGAAAACAATATCGCGCCGCAGGTAGTATTTGAAATCCTCTCTCCCGGGAATAGCCTGACGGAAATGAATAAAAAACAGATGTTCTACGATCGCTATGGCGTCGAGGAATATTACTTGTACGACCCGCAGAAAAACGATTTGAGTGGATGGTTGCGATCGCACGATCGATTAGAAGTCATCGAACCCATCGCCCATTGGGTTAGCCCCCGTTTGGGAATTCGCTTCTCTCTCACGGAGGAAGACTTGCAAATCTATCGCCCCAACGGCGAACCCTTTGCCACCTATCTGCAAGTCTCGCAACGGTTGCAAGAGGCAGAATCCCGCGCCGAAACCGAACGCCAGCGCGCCGAAACCGAACGTCAGCGCGCCGAAACCGAACGTCAGCGCGCCGAAACCGAACGTCAGCGCGCCGATCGCTTGGCACAACGACTGCGATCGCTGGGCATCGAACCGGATGACATCGAGTAACCCGCGCGATCGCCACCACTCACCCGCTCATTCCCTCGCCCCCCTTACCGAGAATCTCCCACTAACGTGCCATTGCTATTAATATCGGGAATTTCGCACCTAACCCACGGCTAGGGTAGGCAACGAGTTGCCCACCCTACAGGTGATGCTACCACTAAAGTGCCAGATGATGCGATCGGGAAAGGTGGGCAGAAATCTGCCGTTGCAGCTATACGCCTGCTTTTCAAACTCCACGATTTGAAAACTATAAATCGGCCATCCCGTCACTTCCGAAACTCTTTGCAAAATCAAGGAATAACTAAAGGGAAGTTCATCCCCGGAATTGTTGTGAGCCAAGGGCGTCGGTGTGGTAACAGCAAACGCCGTGACGCCCAGGATTTCCCACAGTAACGGCTAGGCGATCGAAGTCAATAAAATTGGCAGCCAAATCGTTTAGCTTTTGGAACAATATTCTTTAATGAGATTTACCATTTTAAGCGTTAGAGTCAATAGGCGACCAGTTAGACTATAATAACAAATCATTATCAGAACCAGGAGGAAAATCCGTGCTATGAATCCAGAAGAGATGATGAGAATTGCTCTAGAAGAAGCGAAAAAAGGGGATAGTCCCTATGGCGCGGCGATCGCAAAAGATAATCGCATTGTCGCCAAAGCACATAACACCGTTCGTCGAGACAAGGATCCATCTGCTCATGCAGAAATCAATGCGATTCGCCAGTTAACCCATCAACTGGATACGCCTTCCCTGGCGGGGTATGTGTTGTATTCTACCGCCGAACCTTGTCCGATGTGCGCCACCGCCTGTATTTGGGCGGGAATTTCTGAAATTATCTGTGGCGTCTCGATTCGCGACTTAATCGAGGCGGGGGTTTCCCAAATTGACTTACCCTGTGAAGCCATCATTGCCCAAAGTTTTAGAACCATTTCGGTTGCGAAAGGAGTATTGAAACCGGAGTGCTTGAAATTGTTTCAGTAAGGGCACTTCTGCGCCGCAGGCGGGATGGAAGAAGGGGGGGAAGGTCGAGGCAAAATGGCATCAAAACGCACAATTCCTCTGGCGGGGTTATGATAAGGATGAACTGTCCACCCTGACGGAAGTTGCAGCAATGGAGAATTGCCGCCAAATTCGGGTCAGATTAAGATAAGGTGTAGCGATGAAATACAAACTCGGATGTCAACTGAATTACAGCATTGAGTCTCTGAGTACCTTTGTGTTTAATCTCAGAATTGTCGATACGGAACATCAAAAAATCCTGCAAGAAACCCTCGATATCAATCCGGAGAAGTTAACAATTGACGATTACGATACTCCGATTGTAGAAAATCGGTATTTTCGGGTAAACGTTCCCGCCGGAAAACGGTTAGAGCTTTCCTATCAGGCGACGGTAGATATGTGTCATTTCTATGCCGATCCGAATGAGATTGCGGAAGTGCAACCGGCGCAATTGCCCGTGGAAACCCTGCATTATCTTTACCCAAGTCGCTATTGTCAGTCCGATCGCTTGAGTCGCTTGGCGGAATCGGAATTTGGCAGTTTAGAACCGGGCTATTCTAGAGTGACGGGGATTTGCAATTGGATTTTCGATAAGGTAAAATATCAGTACGGTACCAGCAATCCCCATACTTCGGCGTTCGATACGGCAACGGAACGGATCGGGGTTTGTCGGGATTTTGCTCATTTAGGAATTGCTTTTTGCCGCGCGATGAATATTCCGGCGCGGTTTGTGGCCGGATATGCATATGGATTGGAACCGCCCGATTTTCACGCTTGTTTTGAGGCGTATTTAGGCGATCGCTGGTATTTGTTCGATCCGACGCGCTTAGCGCCGCAAAATGGCATCGTCCGCATCGGGACCGGGCGCGATGCGGCGGATGTGTCGTTTGCCACGATTTTTGGGTCGGTGAATATGGATAAAATGGATGTGTTTATCGACTATATTTCCGATGCAGACAGCCAGGAAGTTCCCGAGTCTACCACGCAAGCGATCGCGATTTAAGTCAAACAACTGTGACTGAACCAATACCCTAGGGGGCAATTGAAAATCGAGCACCAAACAGGGGTAATATTATGTCCGCAGGAATAGATGTAAAAAAATAGTCTGCGTCGGGGGATGGGGAAAAGCCGAGGCGGGATTTCCATCGCCCGCTTTGGCAAAATCGCTAATTTGAAATGGGCAAATTTTTCCGAGATAGTAGAAGCGAAAGCAATGTCGAAACCGGAGTTTAACGATTGGAATCCTCCACCAAAACGCCGAGAATTATCTGCAAATGAGGTTCACGTTTGGCGGGCAAAGTTGCATCGAAGCGCAAGGGAAATCGAGCAATTTCGGGCAATGCTTTCGCCGGATGAGAAAGGGCGATCGCGGCGATTTTATTTCGATCGCGATCGCCATGATTTTATCGTGGGGCGGGGCATTTTGCGCTCGATTTTAAGTGGGTATTTAAACATCAAGGCCGAAAAAATCGCGTTTGAGTATCGCGATCGCGGCAAACCTGGTTTGGCAAATCCCGGCGATCGCGCTATTGAATTTAATGTTTCTCATTCCAATGGGTTGGCGCTTTATGCAGTGACGCGCGATCGCCCAATTGGCATTGATGTGGAATATCTTCGTCCCCTACGCCATGCGGAACAACTGGCAAATCGGTTTTTTACTCCCCCGGAAGTGGCGGCGATCGCCGCCCTTGCGCCGGAAGAGAAACAAACGGCATTTTTTCACGCTTGGACGCGCAAAGAAGCCTATTTGAAAGCCACCGGGGAAGGGTTGGCGGGATTGGAAGCGGTGGAAGTCTCCGTGAGTCCGGAAATGCCGGCCAAACTGCTGCGTATTCGCGGCGATCGCCAGTTAGCGTCTTGCTGGTTTCTGTGCGATATCCACCCGCATCCGGCGTATTTGGCGGCGCTGGCGATCGAAGGCGAGGGACACCTGTGCTATTATTCCTGGGAACATGAATGAAGACGTTTTTAGCTGGGTGCCACTTTTCGGCGTTTATCGGCGTTTGAAAATGGCGCATTAGCCATTGGGTATATAGCGGATTAGCGATTAAACGTGCTATATACCCATTTTGTTAAAGTTTTAACTTATCCGGTCAAAGTAACGGGATTTATTCCTGGCGCTTCAAAATGGCATAAGCATTTTTCTGGCGCTTGCTGTTTTTGCTGAATTCCTCGCCATTACACCAGTTCTTTTGCCCTCCCGGAACCTTCCTTGGTTTCCCAAATCGAGGTAAAGTTTTTCAGCATCACGTCTTTCGATTGAATTGCCGCTTCTGGATTCCCCAACGGTTCGATGGTGGTATCGATATTGGGAAATACAAACAGCGGAATTGAAACGCGGGTGGTGGGCAATTCGTGCATCACTGCATGGGGGGTACTGACAAATAAGCCATTCGTCCACATTTGTAGCATATCCCCTAAGTTAATGACGAAGGCATCTTCTACTGGGGGTGCCTCGATCCACTGGTTTTTGGTATAAACTCGCAGAGAGGCATGGGGAAAGTATTCTTGGATTAACACGGTAAAGATGCCGGTATCCGTGTGTTTTCCCGCACCTCCCACACCCGGTGGGTAGTAAATCGTTCGATGAATGACCACCGGATCGGTGAAATATTTATCGAACCAGTGGGGGTCTAAATCCAACGCTAAAGCCAGTCCCTTGATTAATTTGGGGACAACTTTGTTGAGAATTTCTTGTTGTAGCTGGAAATGCGCGCGGGCAAAATCCGGCGCTACACTATCGTCGGGGAGTACGTTCGGTCCGGTAAAAGGTTCGTCCGACAAGGGCTTTTCTACCCCTAAGTCGAACATTTGTTTGGGATCGTTGCCGTCATTTTGATTGAGGACTTCCCCATATAACGGACTGTAACCCCGAGAGGTTTTGGGATAGACTTTTTGATTGTCTTGGTGATACTGGAGTTTGACCGATTCTGGCAACTCAAAAAATTTTCGAGATGCGGCGATCGCGCGATCGAGGGTTTCCTTTGATACCCCATGATCTTTTAAATAAAAGAAGCCATGCTCGTCACAGGTATCGTACAATTTTTTTATCTCTTTATCGTTGCCTACATCTCGAGCCAACTCTGATAAAGAGATGATGGGTAAGCTTTTCATTGCTCCAATAGAGCTCTACCCCTTCACTGTAACACAGATGTTTGCACTCTCTTGAGAAATTGTCGAGGGGATTTTTCCTTAAGGAAGCGGGCAAACTCCTGAGTTGTGAACCTGCGCGCCCCTTGCACTGTAGGGGGATTACCGACATCGAATTAGATGCTCCGAGGGCAAAATAGCAGATCCAAAGGCTACAGCGTTGGGGTCGTTTTAGATAAAGCAGACAAGAAACCGGGTTTCTGACCCGAAGTTATTGCTAAACAGGCAATTTTTGGATGAAGAAACCCGGTTTCTAAACTCTACTTTACAAGGGTCTAGCAAACTTCAAAGGCCCAGTAATGCGCGCCTTCTTCTGCAATATAGGGACCTTCCATTACCGAGTGAACCAGTTTGGCTTCCCCTTCTTGCTGAACGCGATCGCAAACCGCTTTAAAATCGGTGTTTTCGTAATAGCTTTTCCGGGTACTCACCACCACCAGTCCACCGGGTTTGGTAATCCGGAACAGCTCTGACAAAGCGGCGGGCGGTACGTGTCCGTGGGTAAAGACACCGCAGCAAACCGTCGCATCGTACTGGTTATCCTTGTAGGCGTCGATTTTCTTGCTCATATCGATTTCGCCTTTCAGAGCGCGATATGCACCGGTTTTGTCCGCCCTTTCGACCATTTGGTTGGAAATATCAAACCCATCCACGTGGGGATATCCGAGCTGTTTGAGCACTTCACCCACTAAACCGGTTCCGCACCCCGCATCGAGGATTTCAATCTTTTTATCGTCTTCCTTGAGTTCCTTTTGCTGCTGTTTTTGGTGTAGACTCATCAAGTAATGAGCGATATATTCAGGGCCGCTATACTTTTCGTTGGTGACATCGGTATCGTAAGCGTTTGCCCATTTGTCGTAATATTCCCGGAGTTTATCCGGATTTTCAGACAACTCGTGAGCTTCTTTAATCGCATCCAAACTCAGATTAGCTTGGGTTTTTACGTTCGCTTGTTGAGTCATGGTTTTTTGTTTTGCCAACACTTTTACTGATTTCTGCATCCCGCTTCCCCTCCAGGGACAAGCAGAATTGAAGGGAATTTGACTTCCCTCAAATTCTCCACTCGATCGATGGAGAGAACTCAAGTATTCTTGCATCTTGCAAGACTCGTCGCTCTACAATCAAGAGCATTTTTGTCAGTGGCTTCGACATTATAACATGCCGTTCCCACTTATGTTAAAAAAATTTTTTTACCCTCTTCGTTCCGGGATTGTCTTTCATGGGACATTGACTCCAACGCTTTTCTCTAGCGGGATAACTGCGATCTAGCTGCCTCTCAAAACAGAACCACCGAACTTCGGGGTCTATTGGGATTCCTTTATTTCTACTTCTCAGTCATCAGAAATTAGGGTTGGTAAGGGGGAGAACGGAAACCCTCGTCATTTATGCGTAGGGAGGAGTTCTCCCC
>NZ_JAYFEQ010000576.1:0-235 GCF_055795085.1 Phormidium sp. CCY1219
TGCAACAGTGGCTCAATTACTGATGATAATTCATTATCCATCTGGCCAAATCGAACCTGGAGCAAGTTTTCTATCATTTCTCTCCGTTCTTCTTGGCGTCCTTCTTGCAATCCTTCTTGGCGTCCTTCTTGCAGTCCTTCTTGGCGTCCTTCTTGCAGTCCTTCTTGGCGTCCTTCTTGCAGTCCTTCTTGGCGTCCTTCTTGTACGGCTTCTTCTCGCCAACGCAAATAAGCAG
>NZ_JAYFEQ010000577.1:0-203 GCF_055795085.1 Phormidium sp. CCY1219
CGACGCAGTTGGCGACGGGACAAGAGCGCATCTTTAATCGCTTGCCCGCGATGGGTAAGTTCGGCAGCCCAAAGCACTTGCAAGTCTTTTAAGATCGCCAAACCCGTCACTTTCGATCCTGGATCGATTTTCACTCGGCAGGGGTGGGGGGTTTCTTCGACCGCTTTCTTGAGGACAATCGTGAAGGGAAAACGACGATAAAT
>NZ_JAYFEQ010000578.1:0-20483 GCF_055795085.1 Phormidium sp. CCY1219
AACCCAGATCTCAAAGGTCTCGGCCCAGAAGCCCGCGCCGTACCGCCTAAGCGGTCGGCGTCGGGAGTACGTCACTTAAAGGTTTGCCAGAAGATGCCATGATGTGGCAAGGAAGTATTAATTAAGTGGCGGGTTGTGGCAGTTGAGTTAATTCCAGGATACGAATTGCATCAGGGTGGCAGCAGCGATCGCGCTAGGTTGGTCCAGTTCATGCGGCGCACTTATCGCGAATTGTACCCGGACCAAGATTTGGCTCATTTAGCCGATACCGTGGAACGATATTTTTCCCCCGATTCTCCCGTATGGTGGGTTTATCCCCATAAGGATGACAGTGGGGAGAGTGACCCAGAGCATTTCTCTCCCCTTCTTCCCCATTCTCGTCCTTCGCCGGTGGGCTGTTTGTGGTTGGGAAATGCTGTAGACCAGGTAACGGGCGATCGCCACGCCCATATTTTTTTGCTCTACGTTTCTCCCCCACACCGCCGTCAAGGCATCGGTACGGCATTAGTCCACTATGCAGAAAATTGGGCGAAACAACGCGGCGATCGCCAAATGGGTCTACAAGTCTTTCTCTCTAACCCCCGCGCACTCCATCTCTATCAAAAATTAGGCTACCAAACCCACTCCCTTTGGATGCTCAAACCCCTCCAATAAATTCCCGTTCTCGTCCCTCCCTCGATCCGGGACAAGATAACAATTAGAGTGGGAAAAATTAGCCCGCTTCGGAGAAGCTCTGTACCTGTATCCCCACTCTTCTCCGGTGTGGGGCGTTTTAGTTTTTACCCCCAATTCCCAATCGCTTTAACCCGATTTTAACATATTCTTCTTCCCATTCTATACTGATTGATTTGCGGCCTAATTTTTGCGCCACCGCCGCTGTGGTAAAGCTGCCGGCAAAGATATCTAGCACTACATCCCCCGGATTGCTACTGGCTTTGATGATTCTTTCTAATAAGGCTTCCGGTTTTTGCGTGGGATGCTTTTCATATTCCGGCATTCTATACCGAACTCGGGGAAAGTACCAGACGTTTCCCGGTACTTTTTTAGAATTGTAAGGTGTGGGAATGGCTTTGCGGTAATCTATCAATTTTCGGACGGCACCGGTGCGGGCTTCTACGAGAATATCTTCCGCATTAAAGGTATAGTTGTTCCGGTCTTTGACTGCCCATAAAATCGGTTCGTATAAAGAACCAAAATACTTTTTTGCCTGCACTCCGGAACTATCGTAATGCCAGACAATTCGAGAGCGAATTGTTAGTTTATCGCGCAAGTAAAGGTCGAGATAGGGCATGTATTGAGTGGCGGACATCAGGTACAAACTGCCGTGGGGGTTGAGCTTTTCTACTGCTAGGGTGAGCCATCGGTAACACCAGGTTAAATAGGCTTCGTTAGAAGTCCATCTTGCTTTGTTTTTCTGAAATTTTTTGCCGATGTTGTAAGGTGGATCGATAAAAATTAAATCCACACTTGCCGGGGGAATGGAATCGGACAAAATGGCGATCGCATCTCCGCAGATAATTTGATGCTCTGAACTCCCAAAACTTTTCATGGGGGCGTTTGTTGACTGAGAAAATTCACCTTGTGACGATCGCCCTGAACTATCCTCTTACCCCTGAGCATTCCGATCGTACCATGCCTTTAATGCCTGCCGGTGAACTTCCCGCCAGGGAAGCTGTTGACTTTGTGCCACTGCGGCACAATCCTCGTATTCCGGTTGCACATTGATAATTTTACCCCCCTCGTCTCGGGCAACCTTCACCCGCACTTCCCCCAGTTCAGTGGACAAACACTGAATCTCTCGCTGTAAAATCGATCGCCCCTGGGTGGAAATGCGAATTCCCAGGGTGCTGGTTTCGCGAAAAATCACTGCTTCACAAGCTTTCTGCTTCTCCGGCGGGCAGATAACTGTCAGCAATATCCCACTTCGGGATTTTTTCATCCCGATCGCTTGGGTAAATACATCCAAGGCCCCCACGGCAAATAATGCCTCGCAGGTATAGGCGATCGCTTGCGGGTTCAAATCATCGATTTGCGTTTCGAGTACGGCGATCGTTTCCGATTCTCGCCAGGGTTGCGGGTTAGGGGCGGATGCTTCTCCCACCCACAGGCGGAGAATATTCGCAAGGGGAAGCGGGTGCGAACCGGCCCCATTTCCCACGCCTTGCAGGGTCATGGCGGGTGGAGGACCAAAATCGGTGGCGAGGGTCACGGCGATCGCCGCACCGGTAGGAGTAATTAATTCTTTCTCGATCCCATTACTATAAACGCTCACCTGCCGTTTTTCCAGCAGTTTCAGCACCGCCGGCACCGGCACGGGCAATCTTCCGTGTGCTGCCCATACCGTACCCCCACCGGTGGGCAAGGCAGAGCAATACAATTCCTCGATATCCAACCAATCTAACCCCAAACAAGTGCCCACAATATCCACAATGGCATCGGTGGCCCCCACTTCGTGGAAATGCACCTTTTCTGGCGCAATCCCATGCACCGCCCCTTCCGCTTCTGCCAGGGTGCGAAAAACCGCTAAACTCCAGCGCTCTGCCCGTTTTGGCAAATCGGCAGATTTTATCAGGGTCTCGATTTCTGGCAGATGGCGAGTGTGGCTATGCTCGTGGCTATGCTCGTGGCTATGCTCGTGGCTATGTTCGTAGTCATGTTTGTGGCTATGCTTGTGGCTATGATAATTCCGGGTATCGCCCACGGATTTGGCAGCTTCGCGGGCGATCGGGAGTAAATCCACATGCACTTTGGTTGCCTGTTGTCCGTTGCGATGCACCGATTCTTCGCGGAGGTGATATTCTTCTGAGATGCCCAGGAGATCGAGCCTTTCGATGAGGTACTCTAACGGAACCCCAGCACTGACAAGCGCGCCGAGGCACATATCACCAGCAATGCCAGTAGGACATTGGAAATAGGCAATCTTTTTCATCACTCAGCCGACAAAATAATAAGGTCAGGTGTTTAAAACTCAGAAGCAATTCTGAATTCTCAATTGTAAATTCTGAATAAGGAACAGACGAATTATGGCCACGTTATACGAACTGCATCCCGAGACCCCCCAGAGTCGCAGACTCGACGAAATTGTGGATGCCCTGCATCAGGGTGCGGTGATGCTGTATCCCACCGACACCGTATATGCGATCGGCTGTGACATTACCGTAAAGGGGGCAGTAGAACGGGTCAGGCAGATCAAGCGCTTATCAAACGATAAGCCGTTGACCTTTCTGTGTCCCTCCCTATCGAATATTGCCGCCTATGCGATAGTCACAGATTCAGCGTATCGCATTATCAGGCGTTTGATTCCCGGACCGTACACTTTTTTGTTGCCCGCTACTAAATTGGTGCCCAAGCTGGTGATGAATCCCAAGCGAAAAACCACCGGGATTCGGGTTCCGGATAAGCGAGTCTGTTTGGATTTGCTCGAGGCCCTGGACAATCCGATTATTTCCACTTCCGCCCACCTGCCTTCCGATGTAGAAAACGATGGCTATGTGGGGAAGGCGGAGTTGTTTGACCGGCTGGATAAATTAGTGGATTTGATTATTGACACCGGGGAAGAGGTGGGGTATAAGGTGTCCACCATTGTGGATTTAACCACCTCAGAACCGGCGATCGTGCGCCAAGGTCTTGGATCCGATGAAGTGATGAGTTTAATTTGATACATTCCCCCCAAGGGGAAATTCCGGAGGTCTTCCCCGAGGCGATCGCCAATAATTTGCGTTGAAAATAAATTTATTTTTTGCGTCAATTGGCCGCCAAAATCCTTGATTTACAAGGAATAGCGGATTTCCCCGGAATTATTTAACTTTCCCATTCACTCAAAAATAAACTGCCACCCCAAGACAATCCTGCCTCGCCTGCCAGTTCTCTGGCGGGTTTTTTTTTCGAGCCAGAAAAGTCCCGTGGGACAAGCAAAAGCGCTCAATTTCCTCGCGTTTCGGGCATGGTGGGGGTCCAGATTCACAGAAATCGGATCCGGATGCGTCATGGCAAGAAATGAAAAGGACTCTGTGATTTTATATCTGAGTTTTAAATGATACCGATGTGCCAGTTGAAGATGCGGAGTCGGAGTCAACAACCAATTTGGGGATTGTCCACTGCAAAAAACATCGCCAAAACCGCGCCACCAGGGAAAAAGCACAGACACTTCGCCACCGCGTCCCAAGGGTGAAATATGCCGATTTAAAAAGAGGGAACGTTCACTGACTAAATTCAGCAAAACCTTGGGACAGTCGAAGTGTAGAGAGCGAACGCAAGCGGGTCAAACCAAACCAAACAGCTTACCTTGCTCGTACTCGCTCAACACTCTGTGATTGTAAAAACTACGGTGCCCTGCCACAAGGATAAAACCATGAATGTTAAACTAGCCAATTCGTCCAGTTCCCGGAAAAACGATTCTCAAAAAGAAGCTCGCAAGTCCCAAGTCTGTGCCGATACCGATCGCACCCCCAACCCGGAATCAACCGAACCTACCCCCGTGTTGGGAATGGAAACCGAACAGCTCACCGAGCAAATTATCGAGGAATTCAGCCAAAAACTCAACGCCAACTCGAAAAGCACGCGATCGGTTTCCGAACGAATCGCCAACGAAGTGGAACGAATTTGCAAGAAAAGCAATCGCATCCAAAAATCCGGCCAGATTAGCTCTTGGCAGCTTACATTGGCTCGCCATCGCCTGCACAAGAGTCTGCATTACTACAAACTCGGTTCGCGTCAAGGTCGCGTGGATCTGCACTCTCAACTGAGTTCGATGGTTTACCGTCACGTGGCTCCCCTGCACTCTCGCCTGAGTTTCCAAGCTCGCTATAACTTAATCGAGGATTTCCTGCAAGGTTTTTACATCGAGGTGCTGCGCGCTTTCCGCCGCGAACATCAAGTGCCGGAAAACTACACCCCCCGCACTCAGTTGGAACTCGCCGAGTACATGGCGTTTACCGAACACTATGCCAAGCGCCGGATTAGTTTGCCGGGTCGATATAACCAACAGCTTATTGTCCTGCGGGCGCAAGGCTTTGCTAACGGTCAGCCTCCGGAAACTTTGGTGGATATCGAACAGGCGGTGGAATATCCCAAGGGGGAAGAGGCGGAAGTTCAAAGTCGCTCTTATGCGGCGCAGCAGGTGCGCGAACAAATGGTGGCGGATACGGTGGATCCTTCGGAGGCGGTGCTGCGCGATCGCGTGATTGCTGAACTGGTGCAATATCTCGAGGCGCAAGGTCAATCGGACTGCATCGACTATCTGGTTCTCAAACTCCAAGATCTGGCGGCTCCAGAAATTGACGAAATCCTCGGTCTGACTGCCCGTCAGCGCGACTATCTGCAACAACGCTTTAAGTACCATGTGGAAAAATTCGCTCGCTCTCATCAATGGAAGCTGGTCCATCAATGGTTGGGTGCGGATTTAGACCAAAATTTGGGCATGGCTCCCCAACAGTGGGAAACGTTTCTCGGCGATTTGTCTGAAGAACAACAGCAGTTATTAGAACTCAAGCGCACGGGAGCAAGCGAGCAAGAGATTTCTCAAGCAATTAAATGTACGCCAAAACAGGTGCAAAAGCGGTGGTCTACTCTTCTGGAAAAGGCATGGCAAGTTCGCAATACCGATACGAAGTCTCAAAAATAAAAAGTGCCCATTATTCCAATATTCACTGGCGATCGCGCCTCGGAAATTTACGATGAAAACCGCCAACGGTGGGGCACTGGCAGACATCCACCGCCTGCCTCCCTCCCTCTGTTCTTTGTTCGCTCTGCTTGCTTTTTTCTGCCAATTTTAATTGCTTTGCCACCACCTACAACTAAGCCCCTCGGCTTGGTTGTTTTTGTTTGCTTGGCTCTCATGCTGCGCTCTTACCCACAACCCTGGAACCCTGGGTGGAGCCTGGGTAGGGCGGAACAATTCAGATTGAAAACCTTTCTCAATTCTCTCTTCTCAATTCGCAAAAGCGATCGCTACCCTAACCATAGGTAAAAAAGCTTATGCCACAGTTACCAACCGATCTTTTGAATTTTGAATGAATCCAGTTGAAATTTTCAATACTTCATTTATATCCGTTTGATTAATTTTTATAAAAAACTTTCTCCTACTTTCCACCTCATCTCCTTCATTGCCAGAATTCCCATAATCAGGGAGTTTTATCGGGCAATCCAGGAAAAAGCCCCTAGAGAACCTCAGATTTACGATTCTCTTTTTACAATGCATTCAGCCGGATACAAGTAAAAATAGAGCTTAGGTCTGTGGGAAAAGCGATAGGCAGGAGGGAATGTTATTGTTAAAATATGTAAAGAAAAAAGCTCACAGGCCAATCATATCGAGTTGCACTCCTGTACTGGCGTTTAAGGGTTAGGTCGAAGCTTGAACAACGCAAGCTGGTTGCAAGCGATCGCCCATCGTTAAAGCACCCGGTCGATCTTTGCCGCCAGAGAAGACAAAATTGATGTCAATCCTGGCAAGTTCAGGGTGTGTGATGTCCCAATCGATCGCTCACCAATCTTAGAGGTGGTTATGACTGTCTATATCGCTCAACCTTCTGCTTCAACCAAGCGGGCCGCACAGAATCGGTCAGCCCTCGAGCATGTCTTTACGACCATCAATGCCGATAGCTGTCCGCGTTCTTACAATTTCCACATGCACACCGTCTGTTCCGATGGTAAATTGCGACCTGAAGTGCTGATGCAGCAAGCCCTCAATATCGGGCTGAAAGGGCTGGCGATTACCGATCATCATTCTGTTGATGGCTACTGCATCGCGCAACACTGGTTAAATGAATGGTGGGCAAAAAATCAAGCCAGTGATTCTCGATTGGCTCAAGCCCCCCACTTGTGGACGGGGGTAGAAATCAATGCGGGGGTACTCGACACCGAAGTTCACATCCTCGGCTATGCCTTCGATCCAGAACATCCTCGGATGAACCCCTATCTGCAAGGAGAAGTAGTCAGGGGGAAAGAGTACCAAGGATCCCAAGTAATTAATGCGATTCAACAAGCCGGAGGATTGGCGGTTTTAGCTCATCCGGCCCGTTACCGCCGGCGATCGGCGGCGGAATTAATCCCAGAAGTGGCGCGCCTCGGCATCGATGGCATCGAAGTTTATTATGCCTACACCAATCCCAATCCGTGGCGTCCCAGTCCTAAGAAAACCGAACAGGTGAAAGAATTGGGCGCAAAATATGGCTTGCTCCAGACTTGTGGCACCGATACCCACGGTTCGAGTTTGCTGCTGCGTCTCTAGTCCCCAAGGGCGGCGATCGCATCCCGAACGCTTAGTGGCAGGAAATCTGGCCAGATTTCCTTGCCTCTAACCCCCTTGCAGCATCACGATCGCCACCATAACTTCCAAACTCATTAAAATCAGCAGGGTCGCCATCAATAATATCTGCCCCAAGGGCGAAGAAATCTTCCTTTTGTTCATTAACTGAGGCATGCTTAACAACATCGGGCCAGCGATCGCGCTACAGAAAATAGGTCGCGGCGGGCCAATTGCTAATAGCTATTTGTAATCAATTTTCCCTCCTCCCTCGTTCCCAGGCAGGAGCCTGGGAACGCCTCTCCCGAGGCTCCGCCTCCCCAAACTCAGCTTAGCAAAATCATTGGCAAGCGCGATCGAGAATCAGCGACACATCCCATTTACCCTATTGAGTCAAGCCATGTTCCAGGGCGTAACGAACCAACTCGGTGCGGCTGTTGGTGCCCGTTTTGCTAAACAAACGGCTGACATATTTTTCCACATTGCGAACGCTGGTGTCCAGATTGCGGGCAATTTCTTTATTCATCAACCCTTGCGCCACCAGATCCAAAACGCTTTGTTCGCGAGGGGTCAGGTCGATTTTAATCGGTGGCGGCGTTTGAGCGATCGCCTGACGACCGGATAACATAGATTTAATTTCCCCAATCTCACGCGCCAACGACGCCAGATCCGGGGTTTCTCCTTCACCGGTAGCGGCGGCGCGACGTTCCAGCAAATTCCGCACGATCGCCACCAACTCATCGGGGTCAAAGGGTTTGGAGAGATAGGCATCGCACCCTGCCTGATAGCCTTGAATGCGATCGCCGGTCATTCCTCTTGCGGTTAAAAACACCACCGGCATCGTTTTGTAGCGAGGGTCTTCTCGCATCTGCTTGAGAAACTCATACCCATCCACTTGCGGCATCATTATATCAGTAATTACCAAATCCGGGTTTTTTTGTTGCAGCAATTCCCACCCTTCCGTGGCATTGCTGGCAACATCAACCGAAAATCCTTCATCTTCGAGATACGCTTGTACTGCTTCGCGCAATCCGGGTTCATCATCAACTAACAATAACTGTTCTGCCATTAGACCTCTCCATTTTATGTACTTTCTTTAACTTTAGCGAATTTCTGACACCCGGAGCGATCGGCCATTCCGGATCCGGCATTGGAAAACCGCTCTCATCAGGCGCGAGAAACCACAGAAGCGCAAAAGAAATGTTACTCTTGTGCAGAAACCCAGGCGATCGCGCTGCAAGTGAGTGCCGCAGCGGGAGATGAAGAGAAATAGGGGAGGTATGGGAAGCGAATATCCGAAACAGCGATCGCTCCGGATGCGCCAAACCCACCCTTGTAGAATGCTTACTATCGAGAGAACTCATTCAACTATGGCAATCCAACCAAGATATTACGATGTTATCGGATTCGGGGATGAAGTTCCCGGAGTTTTGGCAACCATTGCGGCGGCGAGAGAGTATCGCCGCCAAACCCAAAAATATCCCCGCGTCCTGCTCATGTCTACCGCCAGTCCCCACCAGGGCATTGGCGGACACTTAGTGAGAGGCGGGTTAGCTTATCTCGATCGCTCTCAAATCGATCGCCACCTGAGACACTCCCTGGGACTCGATACCTTTGGCGCACCCCCCGCCCTCTACAAAGAATTTTTAGACCGCGCCGGCGTCACCCATATCGCACTCGACCCCGAAAAAGGCGATCGCGCCTTGCGGGACATGCTGCGCGAAGCCGGCGTTGCCCTCCTGAGTGACGCAGACATTGCAGAAGTTCAAACCGAAGGGAAACTCCTGCGCGCGATCGTCACCACCGAAGGCGAAACCTATTGCGCCAAACAATTTATTGATTCTACCGTCAATGCCAAATTAGCGCAAGCTGCAGGTGCGACCAAAAAAACCGGATTTGCCACCTTTGGTTTACCCAATTCCGAACTTCCCGTCACCTTAGTATTTGAAACCAAAGGACTGAGCGTCAAACGACTCAAAGAGATAGAATTTGCCTATCTCAAACGGTTTACTAATTTAGCCGATACCGAAGCGCAGCATTTCCTCAAAACCGCTGCTGGATTTGACAAAACCCTCATCGAAACCCTCCGCAAAGATTTAGTCGATGAGCGCGGTCAATTCAAAACCATGTGGGTGGGGAAAGATTATATCGACATCCGCTCAAAAGCGCTTTCCATCGCTTACCATTCTTTCCGAGGGAAGAAACTGTCTTTGTACGACAGCGGCGCGATTTTAGACCGAGGGAATATTGCCAAATTCTCCGACGATCGCTTGTCTTGGAATGCGCTGATGATTGCCGTTACCGGGATTGAAGCCGAAAAATTGGCCGATAACGACGCCAAACCCACCGCCGAAATGCTCAAAGAAATGGCATTTGTGGAAAAATGGTTTAAGAGTCTCGGGGCAAAAGCGGTGACACCGGCATCAGAATTGTACATCAGACATGCGGGAAATGTCACCGAGGTAGTGGAACCGTTAAGTGGAGCAGAAATGCTTGCTGGTGGGGTTCCGGATGATGAAGCATTGGGAACCTTTGCCTATCATTTTGACGTGCGCGGCGGGATTCCCGGAATTGGGGAAAAAGCGCAAGCGAAGGGGTTTTTGAGTACGATGTTTAGCAAGCCAATTTTTAATATTGGCATCCGCCACGCGCAACTGAAGGAAGTACAGAATTTAGCGGTGGTGAGTCCCGCGTCTGGGTTTGAAGGATTTGCCTCGGCGGCGGGACGGATTGTAGAATTTAATGCAGGAGTGAGTCAGGGTTTGGGGATTGCGGCTACCCTGGCGCACTTGAGCGATCGCAATTTGGCGGAGATTTCCAATCGAGAAGTGCGGAATGTGTTAATGCAAACCGGACAATTGCCTCAGATTTTCGGTCAAAGTCAAGCCCCGGATTTAGCGAAGTTAAAGCAGTTTGAAACGGTGGTGGCGTAATACCATTGTTCAAATCCCGTAGGGTGCGTCACCCCCGCCAGTCAATCGTTAGGGCGAGGCGATCGCGTGGAATGCGGGGGGTGACGCACCGGCTTCATCAAGGAACCATGCAGGATTGAAACCCTGCATGGTTTTTGCACGGGGCGCGCCCGGAGGGAGACACAGGTTTTATACTTTAAGTGAGCAAGGTATCCCCGATCGCGGTTGCCTTTTTCTCGCTCGATATTATATCTCGATTTCTCACATAGCTAAACCCGGGCAATCCCTTCTTGACGGGCCGCCTGCTGGACTGCTGCGGACACTGCGGTGACGACGCGATCGTCAAACACCGAGGGAATGATATTCTCGCGATCGAGGTCTGAAGGTTTCACCAAAGCGGCGATCGCCTTTGCGGCGGACAAATACATGCTGGGGGTGATTTCCCGCGCCCGACAATCCAGTGCCCCGCGAAAAATGCCGGGGAAGGCCAACACATTGTTAATTTGGTTGGGATAATCGCTGCGCCCGGTGGCGATAACCGCCACATCATCGATGACCTCCTCCGGTTGAATTTCCGGAATGGGATTGGCCATTGCAAAGATAATCGGATCTTTGGCCATCGATCGCACCATTTCTGGCGTGAGGACTCCTGGCACGCTGACGCCGATAAACACATCCGTTCCCTGCAAGGCATCGGCCAAGGTGCCGCCTTTTTCCACGGCAAACTCGCGCTTTTGCTCGTTCAAATCCGGGCGGTCTTCAGAGACAATCCCGCGCGAGTCACACATTGTGATATATTTTGCGCCAGCGGTTTGTAACAAGCGAGCGATCGCCACCCCAGCGGCACCCGCACCATTCATCACGATCCGGATATTTTCCAGAGACTTATCCACCAGCTTCAGGGCATTGATCAGCGCCGCTAACGAGACGATCGCCGTGCCATGTTGGTCATCGTGAAACACCGGAATTTCCAACTCTTTTCGCAACCGAGCCTCGATCTCGAAACAGCGCGGCGCACTAATATCCTCTAAATTGACCCCGCCAAACACCGGGGCGATATTCTTCACCGTTTCCACGATTTCATCGGCATTTTGGGTATCCAAACAGATGGGAAACGCATCAATCTCGGCAAAGGCTTTAAAGAGCATTGCCTTGCCTTCCATCACCGGCAGCGCCCCTGCAGGGCCAAGATTACCCAATCCCAACACTGCCGAACCATCGGTCACGATCGCCACCGTGTTTTGTTTAATCGTGAAGTTATACACCTCTGCCGGATGGTTGGCAATTTCCATGCACACCCGACCCACGCCGGGAGTATATGCCATTGCCAAATCCCCTTGAGTTTTCAAGGCAATTTTATTTTCCATCGTAATTTTGCCACCGCGATGCAAGTTAAAGGTGCGATCGAAGACATTTAGCACCTTAACCTCTTGGACTGCCCGCACCGCCTGGACGATTTGCTCGGCATGTTCCGTACTTGCCGCATCCACGGTAATTTCCCGCGTGGTATAAGCGCGAGTTTGGTCGATTAAATGGATGGTGCCCAGGTTGCCCCTCACCTCGGCGATCGCCTGAGTCACCTTTGCCAGAGTCCCCGCCCGGTTGGGTAACTGTAGCCGAATCGTTAAACTATAACTTGAATTCGGGGTTAATTGAACCATTTTGCTTCTCTTCTCCTGAAGACACTGCCCGATCTAAAGCGGCAATTGCTTGCCTCTTTACTTTTCTCATAGAACATTACATCGTACCTCCCGCTTGCCTGTTTTGTTGTCAGGGAACCCAAACATTTTCCATCGATTGATTCTCGCCTGCTTCAATCTTGCAGAAGAACGATTAATCGGTATGGGCGATCGCTGAGGGAGGATTTTTCCAACTGGGCAAAACCTCTACCCTTGGCAAGGTTGCTCCTGTGAGGATGACTCCAACGTGCCTGCATGGGGAAGAGCGATCGCCATTGAGAACTCGGAATAATTAAAAAAAATTAACCCAACATCAATGCGTACGCAATTCTCAACTTTCCATGCTCCATTTTTCTCATTTACGACTCAGACACCACCTCAGACGCCGGGGATTCCTCCACCTTGCTGACCATTGCGGGCAGCCAAATTGTGAACTTAGAACCCCGATCCAACTCACTCGCCACAGAAATATCGCCCCCCATCATTTGACAGAACTTTTGGCTAATCGTGAGACCCAAACCGGTGCCGCCATACTTGCGCGTGGTGGAAGCATCCGCTTGGGTAAACGGTTGGAATACCTGCGCCAATTGTTCTGCATTCATACCGATCCCCGTATCCGTGACTTGAAAGACAATCCACTCCAAACCAGGGGAATCGGAACTCGGGGGGGAGGGGTGGAGATGGTTCGCGCAAGTCGCTTCTGTGGGCAGGGTATTTTGTCGCTTCACCGTCAGGGTAATTTGACCGCCGTGGGTAAATTTCGCCGCATTACTCAACAAGTTGAGCAGGATTTGCCGCAGCTTGGTCATGTCGGTGGACATTTGCCCGATCGCCTCTGGGCAATTCAACTCTAGGGTATTGGCATTTTTATCGATCGCCGGTTCGATGGTGGAAACCACTTCCCAAATAATCGTGCGAATCTCGAAGGCATCCACCTCCAAGCTCATCCGACCCGCTTCAATTTTCGACAGGTCCAGAATATCGCTAATCAGGGCCAACAATTGCTTACCCGCACCGTGGATTTTTTGCAAGTCGGGAATGAAATCCTCCTGACCCAGGTCTTGGGCATCCTCCTGCAAGATTTCGCTGTAGCCGATAATCGCATTGAGAGGCGTGCGGAGTTCGTGGCTCATATTGGCCAGAAAAGCGCTTTTAGCATAGTTAGCGGCTTCGGCGGCTTCTTTGGCTTTGCGAAATTCATCGGCGCGCTTGCGCTCGGTAATGTCGCCGATCATGGTCAGGATACACTGTTGGCCTTCGATTTCGATCGGTTCCATCGACAGCGACCCATCGCGGATGTCTCCCGATTTGGTGCGGAATTTGATTTCCAGGTTGCTCACGGAACCATTTTGGTTGAGGATTTCCATCGCCTCGGATCGACTCGACCCCTCGGTGAGCCACAATCCCAGTTGTGCAGACGTCTGACCGAGAACCTCTTGGCGGCTATAGCCCAGCAGACGCAGCAAACTCTCGTTCACATCCAGGAAGCGACCCTCTGTGCGGGTGGTGATGCTGATGCCGAGGGGACTGGCTTGAAAGGCTTTGGAGAAGCGTTCTTCGCTGGCACGCAAAGCGGCTTCGGCGCGGATGCGCGGGGTGATGTCTTGTACGGTGCCGGTAATCCGAGGGAGGATGATTTCGGATTGTTCGTGGACTACTCGCTCTTCCCCGTCCGATCGCTGGACTCGATATTCGAGGGAGTAAGGTTGGTGACGGGTGACGGCATCGATAAATGCATTGCGGACTGCTTTGCGATCGCTGTGGTGGACGTATTTTAAAAAGTCTTGGTGGCTGGGGGGAAACCCTTGCGGCGGTTCGCCGAGAATGCGATAGATTTCATCGGACCACAGCAGTTTTTGGCGATCGAGGTCTAAATCCCAGTTTCCCAGTTGCGCGATGCGTTGGGCATTTGCCAAACGGGCTTCTTCTTCGCGCAGTAATGTTTCTGCGATGCGCCGTCTGGCGGTGACCGAGCCTAAGATTAACGCACTCGTCGCGATCGCGGCCATAAAGATTTGCAGGGATAAAATTGCCTGAGTGGTGGTATTGGCATGTTTGAGAAACGGGCCGCTTTCGCGCGCGATGCCCCAAATCGCCATGCTGGCAACTAGGAGGTTCGCCAGTACGGTGCCTTTTTGCTCGAATCGCAGGGCTATCCACATGACTAGGGGAAAGGGCAGGTATTCGAGGGGATAGTCGGCGACATAAATGCGGGTTCTCGAACAAAAGACTAGCCAGCAAATGGCCAGCAGCAGCAGGGTGGAGATGCCAGCTTCCAGGGTGCGCGCCAGCACATACCATGTTTGAGATTGAGGGTTGATGCGCGGCAAGTTGCGCCACACCAAGATGACAGGGGTGACTAATACCACACCGATGCCGTTTTCGATCCAGGCCAAGAGCCACAAGTCACTAAAGTCGCTCCAGCTCTTGATTTGAGCTACACAGAGCATTCCGATTGCCAGGGTGGCGCTCACCAGGGTGGAAACGATGCATCCCAAAAACAACAGGCACACCACATCCCGGAGGCGTTCTAAGGCGGGATGGAATTTGACGCGATCGAGCAGGTATTTGCCTAGGTACGCTTGCAAGACGCTGGCGATCGCGACGCCAACGGATACGGCAAAGGGGATTCCGTGGGATTGAGTAAACAGGAATGCGGCGATCGCGATTCCTGGCCACACTCTTGCCCCACACAGCAGCATTCCCCCGAGTGCTATGCCGGCAGGAGGACCAAAGGGCAATATATTCAGATCCAGCCCCGGGATCGAGGTCGCTAACACTGCAGACCCAAAATAGCTAACGGCGAGGATGCCTACTGCACTCAAGTATTGCCACAATCGGCGCGGGATGAGAGTCATAACGAAACGAGCTGCTTTTCGCAATTGTCGGGATCGGGCAGAAAATTTTGGAATCGGTACTGGAAAAGCGCTGTTTCGCTGCCTGAGTGTTTGTCAGGGGACAGAGCAACGCTTTTTCAGTGAACTTCGGTCTGTACGGGTCTGTGGTCACTGAAGACAAGCGACAGGCGATCGCCTCTGTACGAGAACATGGGTTTTCCACCCCCGCGCTCACCCCGAGAACCCCCCCAGGGCCGTTGCCCTCGTTCTGCGTCAACCCTGGAGGCCGTGAAACCGCATCATCCTAAATGTGCCACTGCGATCGCTAAAACCGCAACCTTCCCAACAAAGGGGATAACCCGCTTTTCGTCAGTGACTTAAATCACTAATCCTTAATTATCTTGTCACAGATTTATCCGAAATTCAACTTTGCTCTCCCCTGATGCGGAAACGGCGCTTTCTTTACTCTTTTCCACTGCCCTCTCCAACCCCTACTCCTTCCTCTCGTGGCAGGTTCCCTCCATGATATGCTTCATCTTCGGACATAAAAATTAATTTTTAGTGATGTTTCGCTTAGGTTTTTAAAATTTTTATTAATTAATACCATTTTTCTCAGGATGTTAGAGTCTGTCGCCCCCCTATTCCCTCAAAGATGCGCGCTTATCGCTTCTCTACAATCCGGGTATCCGTGAGTCATCTCTAACTGGAATGCATGCAAAACGGTATAATATCTCTGTAGCACTCTTTTATCATATCTTGCTTTTTCGTTCAGTGACTTCGATCGCAGAGGGTTGTAATTGCGATCGCCCCTGCCCAAATTTCAAATCACTTGCATACCCGATCGATATCACTGGAGATGAGAGAAGGCGATCGCAGCGCAATCTTTAAAAAAGCTTCATATTGGTAATGTGGACATTCAACGTATTTTTATGCAATCCCAAGCTCTCATCCCCCAATTCACTCTTTCCGAGCTTTTTTTCCAGGTGTATCGCTCTGGATGTCTGACTCGGAATCAACGGCAATATCTCAAAGCGACTCTTTTACAAGATGCCCTGACTGAAGAAGAACAAAGCGCCATCGATAGAGTCATTTATGCCGTGCGTCGCGGGTGGCTCAAAATGGCTGAATAGGATATTTTTGTCCCTCAAAATTACTCCTCCCGCCAATCTTTTGACTCCCATCAGGCGTCTGAATCTCGGCGATATAATTTCCACACTTCACCACGATAGTGAATCGGTATGCTCTCTATCTTTGCCGCAATATTCCATTTTTACCCCTTGCAAAAAACAACCGCCAAGAACTCTGGTGTTATAAAATACACGCACTGTATTCTCGGGCGGTTTTTTAATTGAGATGAGGGAAAGCGGCCAGGGAAAACAAGCAACGAAAGTGTAGATAAATTAAAATTCTTTAAAGTTGGGGTTGAGAGTTAACCATCACCCATTTGCGTTTGTCCACTGCGGAATAATAACAGCAGAGCGAAGGAAAAGAGAGTTTAAACGCTGGGGGATTAAACTCTCTTGATTTATCCGGCAAAGGCGGAGTCATTATTCTGGATTTGAGCTGGGAATCACCTCAGTCACCACATTCCCGCCGCTGAACTTCACCGTTTGATTTTGGAGGACGCCAAAGGCTTTCGGACCGGATAAGGTCAAAGGTGGATCGGCTTGGCGATAAAGTACGTTGCCCTCGGCTTCAAATTCTTCGGTGGGAATCCACCAGGTGACGCGATCGGCTTTCAGATCCGAGAGCCGATCGCCCCCCTTTCCGGTGACGGTACCAGAGAGAAAGAAAATTTGCGGATCGAGTTCGAGTTTGCCGCGATCGCCACTAAAGATGAATTGCTTCTGACGATGGATCGCCGTCACCCGGGTGTCGGAGGTCACGGTTTTGCCTTGCACATCCCACACCATCGCGTCGCTATTCACGGTTAGGGGCGGATCCGAGAGGGTTAACTCGGCATTGTCTTGCAGTTGAGCGATTTGGGTCTTCAGGTTAACTTCCGCCCGATCGCCCACCGCCACATCGGTTGCGGCGCAAGCTTGCGGACTTTCGCAGGGATAGCGCTCGATGGTCACCGGGCGATCGCCGGTCACCACCTGCCGATCCATCTGCCACACCACATGCTCGCTTCGCAGTTGCAACACCGGCTCTTTCGTGGTGGCGATCGCGTTTCCGATTAGCTCCATCCGCTGTTGACGACTTTGCACCCGCGCTTCGTTGGCGGATACATCCACTTGCGAATGAGTCCCGGTGAGCGATCGGCGCACCACCAGCAAATCTGCTTCTGGCAACCACTCGAGTTCGTGACCTCGTAACACGGCATTACTTTGCATGTCTGTGGCAACAATATCCTCTTGCAGGACAATCTTCTTGCCATCATCATAGACTTGGCCGCGTTTGGCTTCGATGGAATAAACCAACTTGCCATCTTGGAACAGCTCTCCGGTGGGGGTTTCTACCTCCGTGATTTTCTGGTCATCGTTGTAGCGCGCCACCGGCGATCGCACTTTCCAGACCATTTGGCCTTTGGCATTCACCTGTTCGAGGGTGACATCATTAAACGTTAAAGTTTTATCCCATTCTTCTTCTTCCGCTTCTGGGACAGAAGGGGGGTCGCTTGGATTCATTAACCCACAACTTCCCAACCCGAAGCCCAATAAAACGACTAAAGAAAAATAGCAAAAAAAAGAGCCTTTCACCTGTTTATCAAACCCAATGGAAGTTTAGCAATCTGCTAGGTTTCAATCTTCTCCATCGTCCATCATTGCGATCCCAGATAAGGGGCGATAGGTATAGTTCGGATGGCGGGGGGTTTTTTGGATATCCTCCTTAATCATTTCCAAGTCGATATAGCGATCGGCTACATTAATCAAACTATCGCTGGTCATCGATCGCAGGCTGACCACTTCCACGCGCACGCCGCGATAGCTAACCGCATCCACAGCATAAGCCAAATCCCCATCCCCACTGACGAGTACCGCCGTGTCGTAGGAACCGACTAACGCCATCATATCCACGGCTATTTCTACATCCAAATTGGCTTTTTTCGACCCATCCGGAAGTTGCACCAAGTCTTTAGAAATGACCCGGTAACCATTGCGGCGCATCCACAGCAGAAATCCCTGCTGTTTTTCATTCGTGCGATCCACTCCCGTATAGAAAAAGGAGCGCAGCAGTCGCGATCCGGCTGTTAAACGACACAGCAGCTTGGTGTAGTCAATTTCAATTCCAAGCTGTAAAGCGGCGTAAAACAAATTGGATCCGTCAATAAAAATTGCCACGCGACCGCGATTTTCCAATACCTGTTCGGGGGTGAATATCGTGTTATTTTCAGGATGATGATGATGCAACATGGTTCTTATTCCTCAATTTTTTATCAGAAAATCGATCTTTCATTGTATCTATGATAGGGTGGGCAGGGCTGTTTTATGCAACTTGGGCAATGACAACAAACAGCCGCCCCAGCGATCGCAAGCGATCGCTTGTCCGTTCAAACGGTTTCGGTTCCTGGGGGGCGAGAGTTCCAATTACCCCCACCCCGCGAAACAAATCCCTGATTGCGATGGGAATTACACCGAAGCTTTATCTTTCTGTGAAGACGAAAGGGTTTCTGGTAATTCCAGGCGGGCAAACACCGGTTTGGGTGGGGAAAGCGGTTGCTTTGCGCTTAGCGTTCCCCAGTTTGCATGAGTTGTAAACTTCGCTGCAGTTGCGATCGCGCTTTGGTCGTTAAAATCAATCTTGTAGCCGAGTTGCTGATAAATTGCCGTGCTGATATTCGGAATCAGGGGCGAGAGCAAATACGCGGCGAGTCGCGCGGATTCCAACACCGCATAGAGCACTTCTTCTACCGCCTGCTGTTCTCCCTGTTTGTAAAGCTTCCAAGGGGCGCGATCGTCAATGTATTTGTTACAATCTCTGACCAATGCGAGAATCTCCTCGCAAGCGTGACTAAATGCCAAGCTGTCGTAAGCTCTCGCCGCGCGATCGCCCAGGGTTAAACCGCTTGCTTTTAATGGATTCTCATCGGGAATGCGATCGGCGCTGACATTCGGCACCTGACCTTCACAGTATTTTTTCGCCATTCCCAAGGTTCGATTGAGCAAATTGCCCAAATCGTTGGCCAAGTCGGCATTTAAGGTGTTGATAAACCGGGTTTCGTTAAAATCCCCATCTCGACCCAATTCAATTTCTTTCAAAAAGTAGTAGCGCACCGCATCCGACCCATAACGCTCTACTAATTGAAACGGATCGATCGTATTCCCCAGGGTTTTACTAATTTTTTGCCCATCTTTGGTTAAAAACCCATGTCCGAATACGCAATCGGGAACCGACACACCGGCTGACATTAACATCGCCGGCCAATACACCGCATGGAAGCGTAAAATATCTTTCCCAATCAAGTGGATATCGATCGGCCACCATTTGGATAAGGCATTTTCTAGGGTCGGCTCTTCATCTGGATCCACCAATGCGGTGACGTACCCCAACAGGGCGTCAAACCAAACATACAGGGTATGATTGGGATCTTGCGGTACCGGGAAACCCCAGTCCATATTCACCCGGGACACGGAGAAGTCTTGCAATCCGCGTTGCACGAAAGCAAGCACTTCATTGCGACGACTTTCGGGTTGAATGAACTCGGGCCGCTCTTGATAAAGGCGCTCCAGTTCGGGTTGGTATTTAGAAAGGCGGAAGAAATAGTTTTGCTCGTCGCGCCATTCTGCTTCGCGATTCGGATGCAGGGGACACCGGCGATCGTCGAGCAGGTCGCGTTCTTCTTTGAATTCTTCGCAGGAGACGCAGTACCACCCGGTTTGTTGCCCCAGATAGATGTCTCCGTTATCCCAGACGCGCTGGAAAAATTCCCGGACGATCGCCTCGTGTCGGGGATTGGTGGTACGGCTAAATCGGTCGTAGTTAATGTTGAGTTTTTCCCACAGGGACTCGAATCCGGCGACAATTTTATCGCAGTGTTCTTGGGGCGATCGCCCTGCTGCTTGTGCCGTGCGCTGGATTTTCTGTCCGTGTTCGTCGGTTCCGGTAATCATCAGCACCGAGAACCCCCGCAGGCGCTCAAACCTTGCCACCACATCGGCGGCAATAGTGGTGTAGGCACTGCCAATGTGAGGCAAATCGTTTACATAGTAAAGCGGTGTTGTAATAGCAAATGTGTTTTTACGCGGTTCGGTATAGCTCATGGATTCAGTTAAAAACGACCCCCATTGGTTTTCTAAAAGATCGTAACATGAGGGACTTCAAACTTCTATTCTACTGGATATTTCACCAGATTTGTACGTTCAACTGCCTTACAGTTACCCCTCAATGGCGATCGCTTTATTAAAATTTCCTAATTTTTTCGTAAAGTTTTTCAACCGGGTTGTTTAAAATTATAAACTTTTCCCCCCAGCTTTTGCCCAATCCCCTGTCAATTGCCCGTTACATCCTCCCTCGATCCTGGGCTAGGAGAAGTTCAACCCCCTTTTATTCACCGATTGAGTCTTGCTGGCGTTTTGCTGCCAGATGTGGCCACATTTTTAGCCACCCTCCTATGCGCCTCCATCCCTGCAAGGCGCTTCCCTCATCGGATTCCACCCGCGCCTCTAGGTGATAGATGCTGGCGATCGAGCGCCACAATCCCTCGGGGTGCTTTTGCCGCCGTGGCTTACTTTATAATATTCTTAAACCCATCTGTAAAGTAATGTAAAGCCGCCATTCAGAAGCCGTGAAAATCTTAGCTTCTCGGCGGGAAGCCCCGCGCTCTACCCGTGCTTGGTGAGCGTCGGGATGAGAGCCAGGGGAAATGGAG
>NZ_JAYFEQ010000579.1:0-390 GCF_055795085.1 Phormidium sp. CCY1219
ATATTGGAAACTTTTAGATCCTCGACAAAGATGACTTCTGCCTTGTCGATTAATTCTTGAGCTGTTTCAAAATGCCACTGCCTCCGCTGTCTTGCAATACGTTGATGCAGTTTGGCAATGCGCTCATTCAACTTGCGGCGAGGCTTTGAACCCTTAGCCCTCGCATCTCGCTTGGCCTGGAGCTTAGACAACTTCTTTTCGGCTTGGCGATAAAACTTGGGTGGCTGTTTCGTGGTGCCATCCGAGCAAGCGATGAAGTATTCGAGCCCCGCATCCACACCAATGCTATTGGTTTCAGTGGGCTGTATCTCGATAACTGGCAAAGCAGGAACGCTTTTGTCTTCAAGGGTTAACGTGACATACCAGCCGTCCGCCTTCTTTGTTACCAGA
>NZ_JAYFEQ010000580.1:0-4602 GCF_055795085.1 Phormidium sp. CCY1219
GGGGGAGAACTCCTCCCTACGCATAAATGACGAGGGTTTCCGTTCTCCCCCTTACCAACCCTAATTTCTGATGACTATATCAATGGTGAAATTATTCCAATGACGGGTGGGACACCAAATCACAATCGAATTGCTGGCAACCTATATGCGGCGCTCGATTTTGCCCTCAAGCTTCAGCCTTATGATGTGTTCTTTACCGATCGGCGCCTTTGGATTCCCAGAAAGCGCATATACACTTATCCGGATGTGATGGTAGTGCGGGGGGATTTGCAGTTGCAAGAAGGAAGGCGAGACACCATTACCAATCCGTTGGTCATTGCTGAGATATTATCCGAATCTACCCGAAGTTATGATAAAGATAAAAAATTTGCCGCCTATCGGAGGATTCCCAATTTTCAGGAATATCTAGTCATTGACCAGTACAGAATCCAGGTGGAGCAATATGTTAAAAGCGATCGCAAGCGGTGGATGTTTGTGGAATATGATGCCACCGATGAAAGTATTTGTCTGAATGCGATTGACTTTCAGATTGCCCTGGAAGATTTGTACGATAAAGTGGAGTTAGACACAGCAGAAGACGCCGGGGAATAAAATTGCGGCGATCGCGTTCATCGGGGACAAACATTGAGTAAAACGATCCGGCATCCGGCACTTAAACCTTCTGTGAACACTCGTGCATTCTAATGATCTCGAACGAATCCTCAATGCCCGCTTGTAGGATGTTGCCCAAGAAACGCTCTCAAAGCACAAGTAGGGTGGGCAGTGCCCACCCTACTGTAGCGAGTTATCGATATCGGAGGAACGGATAAAATCCCCCGATCGACTCAGGAATTAGTAGTCGAAGTCACCGCCCATGCCGGCACCGGCGGGAGCGCCTTCCTTCGGCTCAGGTTTGTCAACCACGATGCACTCGGTGGTCAGCACCATACCGGCGATCGAGGCGGCATTTTGCAGTGCGGAACGAGTCACCTTAGCGGGGTCAACGATACCGGCTTCAAACAGATCCACGAATTCGTTATTCGCCGCGTTGTAGCCCACGTTAAAGTCTTTTTCTTTGACGCGCTCAGCGATCACGGCACCATTTTGGCCGGCATTTTCCGCGATCCGCTTCAGGGGAGCCGCCAAAGCGCGAGAGACAATCATCGCCCCGGTGAGTGCTTCTCCGGTGAAGTTGCTGGTGGCCCATTCTTCCAGAGCCGGGACCAGGTGAGCCAGGGTGGTGCCACCGCCAGGAACGATACCTTCTTCCACCGCCGCTTTAGTGGCGTTGATGGCGTCTTCCAGGCGCAGCTTGCGGTCCTTCATTTCGGTTTCAGTTGCGGCACCGACTTTGATCACGGCGACGCCACCGGCGAGTTTCGCCAGACGCTCTTGCAGTTTTTCCTTGTCGTAGGAAGATTCGCTTTCTTCCATTTGACGGCGGATTTGCTCGCAGCGAGCTTTTACTTCTTGGTCGTTGCCTTCAGCGACGATGGTGGTGTTGTCTTTGGTGATGGTGATGCGGCGAGCTTTACCGAGCATATCGATCTTGGTATTTTCCAGCTTCAGACCTGCATCTTCGGTCACCAGTTGACCGCCGGTGAGGATGGCGATATCTTCGAGCATGGCTTTGCGGCGATCGCCAAACCCAGGAGCCTTCACCGCAGCGACGTTGAGCACGCCACGCAGGCGGTTCACCACCAGAGTTGCCAGGGCTTCTTTTTCAATATCTTCGGCGATAATAATCAGGGGCTTACCGGACCGCGCCACCTGTTCGAGTACCGGCACCAGGTCTTGCACCAGGGCAATTTTCTTGTCGGTGATCAGGATGAACGGCTCATCGAGTACCGCTTCCATCCGTTCGGTGTCGGTGACGAAATAGGGAGAGATGTAGCCTTTGTCAAAGCGCATCCCTTCGGTGATTTCCAGTTCGGTGGTCATGGATTTTCCTTCTTCGAGGGAAATCACACCTTCTTTGCCCACCTTGTCCATTGCTTCGGCAATCATTTTGCCGACTTCTTCATCGTTACCGGCAGAGATGGTGCCCACTTGGGCGATCGCCTTGGATTCTTCCACCGGACGGGCGTGCTCGGCAATTTTATCCACTAAGAACGCAGTGGCTTTGTCGATACCGCGCTTCAGGGCGATCGCATTCGCACCCGCCGCGACGTTGCGCAGTCCTTCTTTCACCATCGCGTGGGCTAACACCGTGGCGGTGGTGGTTCCGTCTCCGGCGGCGTCGTTGGTCTTCGACGCAGCTTGACGAATCAGGGAAACCCCCGTATTTTCCACGTGATCTTCCAGTTCGATTTCTTTGGCGATGGTCACCCCATCATTCACGATTTGAGGTGCGCCGAATTTTTTCTCCAAAACCACGTTGCGACCTTTCGGCCCGAGGGTGACGGCGACAGACTCCGCCAAAATATCCATGCCCTTTTCCAGGGCGCGACGAGCATTTTCGTTGTAGATGATACGCTTAGCCATAGGTATCCGTTGCAGTGTGTAAGAGGACTACTATGAGATGAACTAGGTAGAATGAGGCATAAAACTTCGCGGCAAAAAAGCGCTTGTTTTAGCCAACGATCGCCAAAATGTCTTTTTCCGCCAGCAGGACGTATTCTTCATTGCCCAGCTTGATGTCGGTGCCGGCATATTTGGAGTACAGCACCTTGTCGCCAACTTTCACTTCCAGCTCTTGGCGAGAGCCATCATCGTTGCGCTTGCCAGCTCCCACAGCGGCAATTTCTCCCACTTGCGGTTTTTCTTTTGCGGTGTCGGGCAGTAAAATTCCACCTGCGGTTTTTTCTTCAGAGGCACTTACCTTCACGAATACGCGATCGGCAAGGGGCTTCACCGTCGAAACACTTAAAGAAACAGGGGCCATTTATATTTCCTCCTTATCAACTATCGGTCAAGAGCTTCTCGTGCGTGGCGGTCACGCTCGAAGGCTTTGCATTTATCGGCTTTTCAGCCTTGCCACTGGTGACCGCTTGGCGCTCGCTTTAGCACTCTCAACTTCTGAGTGCTAATTTACCTAAAATTGGGTACGCTGTGCAACTAATTTTTCTGTACGGGTTCCCGAACTTTCCAGACCGGACTTCTGGAGAGGGATTCGGGAGTCGCCCACCCGGGCTGTTCTCACCGTTCAATCCTTCAGTAAAACCGCTTGGAGTTGCATTTTCACTCCTTAGTAACTACAGAATAAACAATCAGCAATTAACAATTTACCCGCGCCATCCCCCTGCCATTGCGCCCTGTGGCGTTGGTAAACTAGACTCTGCACTCACGAAACCCTAACCCTCAAGCTCCCTGGGGGAATGGGGCGTGACAAAATAACCCGGAAACCGTTCCGGGAGTGAATTCGTAACTTCACCTTTGTAATTCGCTTTTTTGAGGACCCACCAATCCATGCCAAACGCCGATTCTCAACCGCCAACCCCCTGCGTTCCCGGAGATGAGAACGCTTTGCAAAACTGCGTCCAAAGTTTGGGACTCAACCAAATTCAGCGCCACGTCTTTATCTGTGCCGATCAAAGCGTGGCCAAATGCTGCGCCACTGAAGCGGGTCTCGAAGCCTGGAACTACCTCAAAAAACGACTGAAAGAGTTAAAGCTCGATCGCGTCACTCAAGAGCGCCCGAATTGCGTGTTTCGCACGAAAGCCAATTGTCTGCGGGTCTGTTGTTCAGGCCCGATTTTAGTGGTGTATCCCGATGGGGTTTGGTACCATAGCGCCACCCCACCGGTCATCGAACGGATTATCCAAGAACATCTCTTGGGAAATCGCGTGGTGGAAGAGTATGCCTTTTTAACCCATCCCCTACCTGGATTTCCAGCCCCAGCAATGGATTCCCAAGCGCCGCCAGTGGAGGGAAACAGCAGCGCCGAGGCGCAGAAAAAAGTCACCTCCACAGCCCAAGGCCCGTCCTCGGGAACCGGACTATCGGGAACGAAGGGCGAAACCAAGGGCGATCGCCAGTAATGGAGGGGCGATTGGATTTTCCGAGGGCGGCGTTGTCCTTCACGGGTTTTGATTTGTAGTGGCGATCTGTGATTCTCAACCGAGGGATCCCTAACGGATCGCCACCCCCCTCTGCGGGAACCTCGAATGCCGAGATTTCCAAGCGATCGCAGCTGAACTCCCGGCGATCGAGGGATCTAGCCAACCCGTTAGGAGGGTAGCCAATGAGTTATAATCAATATTTAGAGGTGCGATCCGTTCCTGCCAAAAGTCAAGGAAAATCTCCGAAACGTGGGCAGGGTAAGGTTCCAAAAGGGCCTTGACAACTGAATATCGATGGTGGTGAAAGCCCACCCCATGAAGTGTGTCATGTGAAAGCACCTCCCCCACAGTAGCGACTGGTCATCAATCCGTGAAGCGGGGAGGAAAGATGGTTAAGCCTGAGTCTAAACAGGTACCCCATCGAGCAAGTGTCTATGGATAGGAAAACGAAGCCACGATTGAAGCGTCGATATTTGAAACCAGCGAAAATTAGACTGATACGCTGGAACCAAAAGGTGAAGGATAAAGGGAAGGCGAGTCTCTATTCGACCTTCCACACACTCAAAAGAAACCCGGCGTATAGTGGCGTCCTAAAGGCACAAACAATCGACATTCGGAACG
>NZ_JAYFEQ010000581.1:0-4319 GCF_055795085.1 Phormidium sp. CCY1219
TGGGGGAGGTGCTTTCACATGACACACTTCATGGGGTGGGCTTTCACCACCATCGACATTCAGTTGTCAAGGTTCTTTCCCAGTTTTCCTTCGGATTGTAAAGACTTTGTAAAGAGTTATGAAGTCTCTTAGCCTTCAGTTTTCCGAGGTTTTCGATGGGCTGTTTTTGTATCGGTTTACACCGTTTTGTTTCGGCCATTCATCGGACTTACTGTCCTCTGGGGTTCCAGCCTTGGGGCTGTATTCCTTGCCCCGCTTACGCTTCCGGCGTTTACTTTTCACTTTTGCGGGAACGAATCGCACAGTTTTTCATTATAATACCCCACCGAGTAGGAGATTTTATGGGCGATCGCCATCGAAAAATTGCCGCAGGTAACGCCTAAACGCTTACCCCATCCATCGGTGAATTTCCCCCAACAGCATGGGCACTTTCGCACCGGTACAGTGGGGAAGATTGCCCGGAATTCCCTGATAACGCCAATAGGCCAACACTGCAAAGGCGATCGCTTCTTTAAAATCGGCATTCAACCCCACCGCTGAGGTGGTTAACACCGCCACTGGCGCGGCAAAACTCTCCGACAACCGCAATTGCAACCGCCGCCGCAAATAACCGTTGCGACTCCCACCGCCACACAACAGCACTTCATCCGGGGGCTGAGGCAAAAAATCCCGGTAACTGCGCGCGATCGCTGCCACCGTCAGTTCCGCGATCGTGGCCAGGATATCCGCATCCGTGAGCTGCAAAGCTTCCGCATCAGCCAGACACTGCTGCAAATAGGCTTTGCCAAACAATTCACGTCCCGTAGACTTCGGGGGCGGTTCCTGGAAAAATGGGTGGGAGAGCCACTGCTGCACTAAAGCTTCGCAAGGTTTGCCGGTGGACGCCCAAGCACCATCCGCATCGTAGGCAAGCTGACCCTGGCTAAGATGTTGGACGGCTAGATCCAGAAGGGCATTCCCCGGACCGGTATCCCACGCCCGGGGCAATTGTGTGGCGGCGATCGCTGATGCTGGGGTGGGAATTTTTTCCCCGTCGGATCCGCCTTGGGGGTGGCGCGGGGGTAAGTAGGTAACATTGCCAATCCCGCCGATATTTTGCACGCATCGCGTTTGCTGTGGATGAGTGAGCAAACAAAAGTCCACTTTGGGAACCAGGGGTGCCCCTTGTCCGCCGGCGGCAATATCTGCTGCCCGAAAGTTACTGACGGTGGGGATGCCGGTTAATCGGGCGATCGCCGCACCGCGACCGAGTTGCAAGCTGTAGCCTAAGGGGGCATCGGCGGTGGGGGGTCGATGATAGACGGTTTGACCGTGAGAACCAATCAAGTCGGCTTTTCGGCGATCGCCCAGTAGGGTTAAGGCAGCTTGGGCAAATTCCCGGGCGATCGCCTCGTCGAGTTCCGCGAATTGTGCCATTGAGATCGCTTCACCCGCACAAACGGCTAAAATTTGCTTTCGCAGTGCCTCGGGGTAGGGATAGGTGGCGGCATCGATTAGCTCTACCTGTAAGTCACATTCTGTCCCAGTGATGTCGGCGATCGCCGCATCAATTCCATCCACCGAGGTGCCGCTCATTAAACCGAGCGATCGTATCGTCATTCGTCCTGTGTTTTGCTAAACCTCCACTTTATTTTAATCTCTGACGGGAGCGATTTTTGCTGAGTTGCCGGTAAAAAAGCTCCGCCATACCGATAGGGTGGGCAACTCGTTGCCCACCCGTTATTGTTGTGCTGCGATCCAGGGGATTTAGAATAAGGAGGAGGGTGGGCATTGCCCACCTTACTACTGTGCTTTATTCGTCACGCTCTGTCAAGCTTCTATTCTTACTTCAGCTTTAATTCTTGACAGGCCCGCTCAAATAGTTCCTCATCGTCATTTTCCCTTGCATACTCTAGCAATTTCCGCCAAGCAATAATTTTTTCTGTCTCTAATTCACGATTGGTTTTCTCTTTTTCACGATTGATTTCAATTTCTTTCCAAACCTGTAGTCCCTCTATGGCTATACCTACAATTACCTGGCCTACGATGTCGGATGCATAAGCTGTCAAGCTATAGGTAAGTAATTCCCGTGTAGCTTCGTTTAATTCACCCCCTTCAACCTTCAAAAGTTGCAGGATTTTTTTTTGGACGTCATTTTCTAGAAAGTTTTCCAATATTTTTCGTAACTCATCTTTAGTTTTCTTTGGAACAATTTGGTTTCGATCCATTATCTTGTCTCCTTTGGACTAGGAATGATATAGCGAGGTTTTTGTACTGCTCAATAATGAGAGACATCCCCGCTTCTCGATCGCGGCCACTTTTACTGTAGCTGCCTCCATTGCCCCTGGTGTCGAAGATCCGCTAAGTCCAAAAAATTTTTTTGCTCATCCGGTGAAAGCTAAACCCAGACGGGCTTTCAACGTTCCAATCATCCCTGCAAGTCGCACAGTGCCGATCTTCGGCAGAAATATGCAGGCGAAACATTGCAAGATTTGGAGATCGAGTTAAGATGGATAATCCAAGAAGTAGAGTAGGGTGGGCATTGCTGCCTACCGCGAGAGAGTGAAGTAGAAGCCCGTAGGCAATGCCCACCCTACAACTCTAGAGAGATATGGAAGCCAGTAGGCAATGCCCACCCTACAGCTTCTCAATAAAATCGAATAATCTGATACCCAGGCTCCCCACAATATATCGTCTTGATGCGGGCGACATATTTAAAGTAGTCAACGGTCCAAACCTCAACACTGTTGTTTGTATCCAGAATTGCCACTTTCTGGGTTTTCGAGTTGTAACCCACCAGATTAATATAGTGCAGTTCTCTCCAACTGAATTCCAACAAAATAATGCAGGGGGAGTTGCGGTCAATATCGCGCTGAATTTGTGGCCAAACTTGCTGCCAACTCGAACAATGGTATTTTTTAACGCTAGAGCGGCTTTTTGGGTTGATATGGCTGGCGAGTTTACCCGGCGTTGGGCCTACATTTCCACCGATGCTATCTAGCCCTTTCATGGCAACAGTGGATATTCCTCGGGTTAAAAAGTTGGCAGCAGTCATTATCTTTTTACCCCGGTTAGTCTGGGGAGAACCCACTGATTTGGGACAGGTACGTATGAAATCAGCCAACCCATTGTTTGACCCTTTTTTTTCATCTCCGTTAAGAATCAGGGCGCGATAACCGGAATGAGGACCACAAGACCAACTTTCTTTTTGGCTTTGAAGTTGCTGCGCCTGGGAGATGCGATCGAGGGGTAGGTATTTCCATCCTGGCTCGGTTTTTAAGTGTTGCAGAAAGTTGATAGGAAGATGAGACATAGTATTTCTCCTGATGCGGTATTGACCGTAAAGTTTTGGTACAGTTCGATTAAGAAAAGACGAGTAGCAATGCCTGTAGTTTAACAGGGTGATTATCTGCAATTGGAGGGTTTATAGCTGATTTCAGTGACGAGCGACAATCGGCGTGGTAGGGAGAGTGAGAATCGAAATGGGACAACAATTATCCGATTGAAACTGACGCAGTATATGCAAAGTGAATGCAGATGACTCTGTTGGTACTGGCATTGCTCGATCGCCCATCACTTTAGGTCACAATTCAGCGTCCAGGTCAGGGTCGTGAAAATTAACTTTTCCATCGAAATAGGCCAGGGAAAACCCAGCAATTGCCAGTAAAATAAACACCGTCAAAGCAAGGGATGCATACATTTCCAAATCCGTTCCGTCCATAAAGTAGCGAACGATTAATGCGAGTTTTTTTAGGGTAAAAACTAGCAAGTTGGCCAGAAAAGCAATTGCACTGGGGTTCACGAGCTTTCTCTCCTTTTGAATAGTTATGGATTGAGTGATGCCTCTCAAGGCTGTAACTTTTGGGGTTCCTCACGCTATATTCCCAGAGTAATGCCGTTGTAACTGAGGACTGTCCAAGATCGGCATCTCAACTTGGATTTTTTTAAATAAATGGTTGAAATACTTGCCTGGTCTAGGTTTCCGCGTGGGATGACCCCTTTGATGACGATCTTCGTCAAGATGATGTTAGAATCTATTATCGGAGTGCGATTCGTTCCCGCAAAAGTAAAGGGCAAATGCCCGAAACGTAAGCGGGGCAAGGAACACAGCCCCTAAAGGCTGAAACTCCCTACAGGACAGTAAGTCTGACGGTTGGCCAAACAAAACGGTATAAACCGATACAAAAAAAGTCAACCAAAAACCTCGGAAAACTAAAGTTCAAGAGAATTTCACAATTCTCTACAAAATCTTTACAATCCAAAGGAAAACTGGGAAGAACCTTGACAACTGAGTGTCGATGGTGGTGAAAGCCCACCCCATGAAGTGTGTCATGTGAAAG
>NZ_JAYFEQ010000582.1:0-342 GCF_055795085.1 Phormidium sp. CCY1219
CCAACAAAACAGGAAAGTGGGTAGCCAAGAAATACTGGCAAACAATAGGGAATCGGCAATGGGTATTTGCAACACGAACGGAATCAAACCCAATCAAATTGCAATACCACGCTGAGACTCCAATTGTCAGACACGTTAAAGTCAAAGGCGAGGCCAGCCCATACGATGGCAATCTCAAATACTGGAGTACAAGAATGGGGAAACAACCCGGTGTTCCAACGAGAGTATCGAAGCTCCTGAAGAAACAAAAAGGGAAGTGTACCCGCTGCGGACATTATTTCAAGGAAGAAGACATTATGGAAGTAGACCACATCATCCCAGAAACCCTAGGTGGAAAGGATG
>NZ_JAYFEQ010000583.1:0-361 GCF_055795085.1 Phormidium sp. CCY1219
GGGAGGAAAGGTGGTTAAGCCTGGGTCTAAACAGGTACCCCATTGAGCAAGTGTCTACGGATAGGAAAACGAAGCCATGCCTGAAGCGTCGATAATAGAAACCAGCGAAAATTAGACTGAGACGCTGGATCCAAAAGGTGAAGGATAAAGGGAAGGCGAATTTCTACTCGACCTTCCACACACTCAAAAGAAACCCGGCGTAGAGTGGCGTCCTAAAGGCACGAACAATCGACATTCGGAACGAAGTAACCCCCGCTGTTGCTCTCAGGAAATTTGGTCGATACCCTGAGTAGGAAACCATCCGCAAGCCAACGGGGGCAGGATTGAGTCAGAAGCGAAAGGTTGGGGTAATGCCCAACAT
>NZ_JAYFEQ010000584.1:0-78742 GCF_055795085.1 Phormidium sp. CCY1219
AAACCCAGATCTCAAAGGTCTCGGCCCAGAAGCCCGCGCCGTACCGCCTAAGCGGTCGGCGTCGGGAGTACGTCACAGAGGGATTCTCGTTCTCGGGCGAGCCGGGTTGAATCCAAAATGGTATACTTTATTAATTTTTATACTTAATGCGAGAGAGGAGATTTTATACATAAACCGCTAGGGTGGGCAACTTGTTGCCCACCCTACGCGGCTTGCGGGGGAGGCGGAGCCTCGGGATATGCGTTCCCAGGCTGAGCCTGGGAACGAGTTTGAACGAGTTTGACGAGTTTGACGAGTTTGATTATATGCAAAGTATCAACATCAAAACCTTGTGCAAACCAAGCCGGTGGGGGAGGGGGCGAGAAACGTGGGGGATGGAAATAGCGAAGAGGCTTTTCGCGGGTCTGCTGATGGGGGCGGAGGGGTTGGGCGAGGATGCCTGGGGAGAGGATAGAAGGCATCGCCTAGGGGATCCTGCCAGGGAGGGGGTGGCGGCGGGATGCCGGAGAGGGCAGGTTGCGGATGGCCCACCCCGGGGAGAAACGGCGTCACCGTGCAACATCAACTTGCCCGGATGCGGGGCATTTCCCCTGGCAATTTTTTGTAGCAGCGGGGTGCAAAACCGCAACCGATCGCCCATCAAACTGCCCGGATAGGCTGCGCCGACAGTACCGGACCGAGGGGGTGGCAGAAAAATCATCCCCCTCCCGAGGATTTTGCATGAGCGGGCAATGGGTTAAGATATCAAGGCACAAGTGAACCGTAACGGTGCGGGGAAACGCCGGTGCAAGTCCGGGGCTGTGCGGCAACTGTAAACCCCGGGAAGAGGGGAGAAGTTCGAGCCGGTGGGATTTTCCCAGTGGCAACTGGACGCTCGAACTGCGCCACTCTCAACCGAGGTCAGCCAGAATGCCCCTCCGTTACTCGCTCACGATATTCCTGCCTTGCACGGGAAAGGAGCTCCATAGTTAAGAATGCATAACCTAAACACAACCAACTCGATCGCCGTGACATCTCAAACCCGAGACATCCAGTCTGTAAAACTGCCCCCTTTGCCGATGAAGCGTCCCCTGTTGCTCATCGGTCACGGTACGCGAAACGCCCAAGGGCGGCAGACGTTTTTGGATTTTGCTACGGCGTATGAAGCTTTAGATCCGTCGCGCCCGGTGGTGCCTTGTTTTCTCGAACTCACTGGCCCGACGATTCAGGAAGGGGTCGATCGCTGCATCGAACAGGGCTATACCGAACTGTCTGCTCTGCCGGTGCTGTTATTTGCCGCGCGCCACAACAAGTTCGATATTACCAACGAATTAGACCGGGCCAGAGAGCGCCATCCGCAGCTTAAATTTCACTACGGGCGTCATTTTGGCATTGCGCCGTCGATTTTGCAGATGTGGCGATCGCGTTTGGCGCAACTCGATAGCGGCGATCGCAATCCGCAGCAAATCGAGCGCTCGGACACTGTGGTGCTGTTTGTGGGACGCGGGTCTAGCGATCCCGATGCCAATGGCGATGTTTATAAAATGGCCCGGATGCTCTGGGAAGGCAGCGGGTATAAAAATGTGGAAGTCTGCTTTATCGGCATTACTCACCCCCGCCTGGAAGAAGGATTCGATCGCGCCCGCTTGTTCCAGCCCAAACGGATTATCGTTTTACCCTATTTCTTGTTTACCGGGGTATTAGTGGAGAAGATTTTCCACATCAGCGCCGCACAACAAGCGCAATATCCGGATATTTCAATTACCTGTTTGCCGGAAATGGGCATCCAGCCGGAATTGCTACAATTGATGCGCGATCGCGAAATCGAAACCCAACTGGGTGAAGTGCAGATGAACTGCGAAGCCTGCAAGTTCCGTCTGGCTGCAGTGGGCAACGGCAACGGTCACGCCCATCACCATCACGGCCACGACCATAGCCACGGACATAGCCACGGGCATGACCACGGACATAGCCACGGGCATGACCACGGACATAGCCACGGCAGCGAAGACCCCTATGCGGATCTCAGCGCCTACCACGATCGCATTTGGCAAACCCCCTAATCTCTCCCCATGTGAGTTTGCGTCTCTGTGCAAGTGAGGCGTAGGGCGCGATTCCCCGATTCCGGTAGGCAATTCTCCCACAGGCGGGTTCGGGGGACGCGCAGGCAACCCGTGGGGGTGGGGCGGGTTTCGCCCTAGAAGCGGGCGATCGACAGGGTGACGGTAAAGGTGCTGCCTTCGTTCAGGTGACTTTCCACTTCGATGGTTCCGCCATGCGCTTCCACGCATTTTTGCACGATCGCCAACCCCAAACCGCTTCCCCCAATTCCGCCTACATTGGCGGCGCGATGAAAGGGTTCGAAAACATGGGGTAAATCATCCTCGGGAATGCCGCGCCCCTCATCTTTCACGGTCAACATGACGTTATTCTTGTTACAATTTAAGGTAAAATAAATAAAGCGTTCTGATGGGGTATATTTTAAAGCATTGCACAATAAATTTTCCACAATATGTTTTAAAAGTTTGGCATCCAAACAGACGCTTTGGCACTCATTGCAAGGCACAAAATCAATGGCGCGATCGCTTCTTGAATGAAGAAACAGTTGTTCTCGAATCACATGGGCGCAAAACTCATTTAAATCCAATTGTGCCGGTTTAAATTCCAGTTGCTGCCTTTCTCCTTTGTCGAACAATAACGCATCTTCGAGCAAGCTGGTCATGTTGCGAATCCCGAGGCGAATTTTGTCAAACAAAGGAGTCGTTTTGTCTCTTGCGATTCCCTCATAGTAGCGTTCCAACATTTGGCACGAGAGATAAATGAGGTTGAGCGGCGTGCGAAACTCGTGGGAAAGGGTACAAATGATCCGGGATTTGAACTGGCTGACTTTGGTTTGGGTTTCTAACTGGATGCGAAAGTCTTCCAATTTTTGGCGGTCCGTGAGGTCGCGGATCGACCAGCGAAAGCCGGTTAATTCTCGCTGAGAATCGAGCATTGCAGAAATCGAAATAGAGCTGAGAAACCCTTGTTTATTGTGCGGTTGCAGCCACACTTCCCAGTCCCTTACCGCTGGGTTTTCTTGCAGGGCATGAAGTTGACGGCGAAAAATTTGGCGGTGGGATTGGGCGACGAACACGGTAAGGGGTTTTCCGCGCATAAACCTGGGGTCTGCATTCAAAAGCCCTGCTGCGGCGCGGTTGGCTTCCTGAATCTTGCCCCGAGTATCGGTGACGAGATAGCCATCTGGCGCTTGTTCGAATAACTCCCAATAGCGCGATCGCTCCACTTCCACTTGTTCCCGGGCGATCGCTAATTCTTGATTTTGCTGATGCATCTCTTCTGCCGCAACGTGCAACTCTTCTAACGCAACGGACAATTCGCTCACCACAGTTGCAATGACTTCTGGGGGCTGATTGTTTATCACGACGACAGATTTTTGAAGGGTCTCTAAGCGATTTTGGGCAGATTCGAGTTCTTCTGTAAAGTTATGAAAATCCATGAAGCCATCCGTAAGGGTGTAACTACTTTTGACATAAGCAAGGGTGCAAAATATGCATGCACATTTATTGGGGGGGAGGCGGTAGCCTCGGGAGGGACGTTCCCAGCATGGGCGGGGAACGAGTTAAGGAGTTAACGAGTTGTTAAAGTTGGACTGGGGTTGAAAGAGAATTAAATGCAGGCTTTATAAAATAAAATAAACCGGGGAAAATTGTCGCTACAATGGCCTTTGGTGCTTTCCATTCACAGCCGAGTGGGGAATGGTTTTCGCAAAGCGAAGGTTAAATCTGGTTCTGGAAGAACGCCGGGGATTTGCTGCTACAAATTGAGAAAATTGTACGCCTCAATCATTATAATCGAAAAATCCCCCAGAACTCGCCTCTGTGCTTTCCGGGGGTAGGGGTGAGGGCGAGGCGGGTACCGGGGAGAAACACACCGAGGGACGGGGCAAATACAAGGATTCACCGGCAGCGAACCGCATTCCACCCGGGAGAATCCACACCCCACAGGAGATTGTCAAAATTATCCCTCCCGGTTGTCATGGTTTTGTGACTGATGGTCTGAGGACGAGTCATCGGCGATCTGTTTTGATTTTTTTAGCTGCACTTCGGCGCGTTCTGCCAATTTCTCGCTAATGTCCCTGTGGATGCGAACCGCCTCAGAATGTGCCTCTACAGCGGCTTCATAGGCTTTATTTCCCGGTTCGCCGGCTTGTTCGGCTTTTTTGCCGTATTCCTCGGACTTTTTGGCCAGTCGGTGGATTTCCCGTGCCCCTGCCTCGATTTCTTTCCCCACCTCGGGCGATCGCGCGTCACCCTCTTGCAAAGACTGGCCGATTTGCTCTAAATGCTTGGCGTGCTTTTGCGATTGGCGCGCGTGTTGTTGGGCGGCTTTAGCGTTGCGTTGTGATGTTTCATGTTCCATAAAAAATCACCCCTGTGGGTTAAAATTGCATGTTTGCTTTCACGATAAACAAACCATCGGGGTTTTTGGCACTATCAGAAGGTAGAATTTATCGATCGCTCAGGGGATGAATTACATCTGCTCCATCATCAAAATTACCCCTTGGCATTCTCTGTTGTGGTCTCGCAGGGGATTGAAGCTGACGCAACACTGAATCGATCGCCCTCGGCGATTCACGGCATCCACGATCATTTGCGGACGTTCCTGTTCCCCGGCGAGGCATTGGCGCATGGGTTCTCGCAGGCGGTCCACGGGCAAACCGATATCCAAGCTAAAAATCGAGCGCTCTTCCACCTCATCGGCGCGCAATCCCCACAGGTCTTCTGCGGCTTCGTTCCAACTGGTAATGTTAAATTCGCGATTGACCACCACCACCCCGTTTTGCAAACTGGTGAGGATGGAATATAAAAATGCATTGGCTTGATTCAGGTCATTGGTCCGCAACCGCAACTCGTCATTAATGGTTTGCAATTCTTCGTTAGTTGAGTGCAGTTCTTCATTCATGGTTTCGAGTTCTTCGTTGGTGGATTGCAGTTCCTCGTTGGTGGTTTCGAGTTCTTCGTTGGTGGATTGCAGTTCCTCGTTGGTGGTCTCCAATTCTTCGTTGCTCGATTGCAGTTCTTCATTTGCGGTTTCCAATTCTTGGGTGGAAGAGTGCAGTTGTTCTTGCAGGTCGTGATAGCGAGTCACGTCCATAAAGGTAATGCTGGCGCCAAACAAGTCACTGCCATTTTCTTCCAACACGGCGAGTTCCACATCCAGGTATTGGACGGCATTTTCTGGCAAATGGCGAACCACATCTTTTTCCATCACGGAGGTGCGATCGCGGTAAACCCGCTCGATGCGCGATCGCAACTCCAGGGGGCGGTAGGAAATTTCCAAATCCTGCAAGGGTTTGCCGATATCCTGGAGGTCGAGGCGGAACATGGAGCGCGCCTGCTGATTGGCCAAAACCAGGATGCCGTTGAAGTCTACCACCACTTGAGCTATCGGCAGCTTGTTAAACGCCGCTTCGCGCAACAGCACGTTTGGCGAACTACGGTAGCTGACATCTTCGTCCGTCCCCTGGGCTAACACCATCAGGCGATCGCGCAGCTCGAGTTGCGCCACTTTCGTAAAGATGCGGTGTTGCAAACTCAGCGGGGTAAACAGGTTCGTGTGAGTGAGCAGCATTTCCGCCTTGCCCAGAAACAAGGCCCCGCGCTCTTTCAAGGCAAAGTGAAAGCGAGCCAAAATCCGCGATTGAGTTTCGGCATTAAAATACATCAAGGTGTTGCGACACACCAGCAAGTCCAGGCGAGAAATCGGCGCATGCTGCACCAGGTCGTGACAGCCGAAAATCACCCCCCGGCGCAGGTCGGAGTCAACCACCCACCGCTCTCCCACGGGCTGGAAGTATTTCTCTCGCAATTCGTTGGGCAGCACTTCGAGCTGTTGAGGGTGATAGGTTCCCTGACGGGCCTGCACCAAGGCATCGCGGTCCATATCCGTGGCATAGATTTTGACGCGCTGACGAAACTGCTCTACCCCGATCGCTTCGGCCAAAATCATCGCCAGGGTGTAGGGTTCTTCTCCCGAAGCGCAGCCGGCACTCCAAATGCGGATCTTTTCTTGCGGAGGTTTGGCGTTGAGAAGATTTTGCAGGGTATGACGCTCAAAATACTCCCAGGCACTGGCATCGCGGAAGAAGCTGGTGACGTTGATTAAAATAGTGTTAAATAGGGGAGAGAACTCTTCGGGATGGACTTCCAGGTAATCTAAGTAATCGCTAAAGTTGTCGATGTTGTGCGAGTGCATTTGCTTTCTCACCCGGCGCTTCAGGGTGGAGCGCTTGTAGCCGGTGAAGTCAAAGCCGCGCGATTGCCGCAAAAAGTCGAGGAGGGCTTCAAATACTCTATCGTCGTTGCTATTCATGGGGTTCGGGTGTCTACCTACCGGATCGCGGAGTGCTTGCGATCTCGATTTTACCACCAATCCTCATCCGTCGGCGGCGCTTGAATGGTAGCGCTTGTGCAGGGATAAAGACATGGGAAAAACAAGTCGGCGCGATCGGTGTGGGAGTCAGGGAAAAAAGCCGATCGCCTGCCGGCGGGATGAGCGGTGAAGAATTTGGCAGCTAGGGGATGTCAGTTGCCCAGGGTTGTTTCCGCATCCCAGGATCCCTGGGAGTTCGTCAATTTCACCAGAGTGGCAGCTACTTCCGACAAGGGCACGATCGCGTCTACTAGGCCGGTGGCGATCGCGGCTCCAGGCATGCCAAAATGTTCCGCAGTGGCTTGGTTTTGCGCGATGACGGTGCCGCCATTGCGTTTGATGGCTTCTATGCCTTTTGCCCCATCGTGACCCATGCCGGTGAGGATGGCAACCAGCGCCCGGTCTTTGTAGCGCGTGGCGATCGACTCGAAGAGGATGTCGGCGGAGGGTCGCACGAAGTTAACGCGCTCGGTTTGCGTCAGGTGAAAGGTCCCATTCTCGGCGATCGACAGATGGTAATTCGCCGGCGCAAGGTACAAGCAGCCGTCAGAAAGAGCCTGCCCTTCCTCTACGGGGTAGATCGATAAGGCGATCCGCTTCGCGAGAATCTCCCCCATCATCGAAGGATGGCGGGGATCGAGATGTTGCACCACCACCAGGGGCAGGGGAAAATCTTCCGGTAAATGCCCGAGCACTTCAATCAAGGCTTGGACGCCCCCCGCCGAGGTGGCGATCGCCACAATTTCAAATCGACGCTTAGCGGCGGATCCGGCGCGATCGTCCGTTTTGTTGTCTTCTGTTTTTGAAGAATTGTTTATCATATCATAACCTCTTTTATTAGTTCTCTACTCACTGATATATTTTTTTAAAAATTCTGTTTTTTACTATTGTCTTAAACTGTAGCATAAATAATTTTTGTTTTGTAGCCGGGAGATTGTAGTAATTTACCCTCAACTTGTAAAATACAAGGGATAGACCTGAGAAGTGTTCATCACCAGAGCAATGTCCAAAGAATTTACGATTGGGGATAAAGTCCGGGTGGTGGCTTTGCCCGCTTATGTGAAGACCGCCGAATCCATGCCGATGCTGCGTCCGCCGAATGTGATTAAGATAGGAGAAGAAGGGACTATCCTCGATCGCCAACCGGGCGGATATTGGAGCGTGCGCTTTACCAACGGAGCGTTTCTGCTCGAAAGCCAGTATATCGAATCGGCGAGGGAGGAGCAACCCCCACCGGAAACCGAATCCGATACCGGGCCAGACCCCCTGGCACCTGAAGAAAACTGATGAAAACTCATACTGCTTGCTTGATTTTTAATCCCGTGGCGGGGAAAGGAAATGCCGACGCCGAGTTAAGAACCATTTTCCAGCTTTTGTCACCGCAGATAAAGCTCGATATTCGCTATACCCAGCCGGATGTCAGCGCCACCGAGTTGGCAAAAGCAGCGATCGCCGATGGCGTGGATTTGGTGATTGCTTCTGGCGGGGATGGCACCATTTCCGCCGCCGCCAAAGCCTTAGTTCACACGGAAATTCCCTTGGGTATTATTCCCCGAGGAACCGCCAATGCGTTCGCCGCCGCTTTGGGAATTTCCGATAAGATTCCCGAAGCTTGTGACGCGATTTTAAACGGCGTGACCCGGGTTATCGATGCGGCATCTTGCAACGACCAACCCACGATTTTGCTCACCGGAATGGGATGGGAAGCCGAAGCGGTAGAAAATGCCGATCGCGAGGCAAAAAACTGGTTTGGTTTTCTTGCTTACGTGCTCTCCGGATTTGAAAAATTATGGGATATGCACTCGTTTACTGCCCAGATCGAAATCGAAGGAGAAGTCACGGAAATTAAAGCCCTTGCCGTGACAATTGCCAATGCAGCGCCGCCGAGTTCTGTCTTGGCCCAAGGGCCTGCCGGCGTGCTTGTGGATGACGGAAAATTGGATGTGACGATTATTTCCACCGCCAACGAAATCGGGGCGTTGCAAGCAGTATCGAGTTTGATGGGAGGGGCATTACTCGGCACTGCAGCGAACCGGGAAGATATCGTTTACCTGCGGGCAAAAGACATAAAAATTACCGCCACGCCGCCACAAAAAGTGGCGATCGATGGCGAGTTGAAAGATGAAATTCCCTGTTTGAACTTTCGCTGTCTTCCCCTGGCATTGCAGGTGGTGGTTCCCCAGGTTTAAGGGCGATCGCCGGTGGATTTCGCCACCGCAAAATCCACAATAATCGGCAGATGATCCGAACCAACATTTGGTCCGATTCGCATGTGGATAATTTTAATTTCTGGAGAAACCAAACAATGATCGATGGGGATATAAAATAAAGGCTTGTGGGTGGGCCAAGTGGGCATGACGCCAAATCCCTGACGGCTATTTTGCAAGTTGGCAGTTTTCACCATAACTTGATAGTAAGGCGACCACATGGTGGTGTTTAAATCTCCCACTACCATCGCCGGGGTTTTCAGGTCAGAAACATATTCGGCGATCGCGGCTAACTGTCGGTTTCGCGCTTTAAACAATTGGCGGCGAGTGGGAATATGCGGATGAGTCGCCACCAGGGATAATTCTTGTCCGTTTAAGGTGACTCGTGCTAAAATAGCCGGACGATTTTTCACCACTTGTTGGATGCTGACATCTTCGAGGGATTTCTTGCTGTACACTGTCACGCCCCCCGCCCGCACCACATAGGGAAATTCATCCTGCAAAACCGCTAATTTATCCGCCCAAGTCCCGTTAGATTCCAGGAAAACGGCAAAGTCCGGTTGTTCGTTTCGCACCAAAGAAATCGCGCGATCGTACTGTTCGTTCCTCCCCAAAACATTGGATATCAACACCCGATGCGGTGGGGAAAATTCCACCCGATCCGGGAAAGATTGCGCCGGAAAATACCACGGGAGAATCGCCCATAAATTAATCAGCAGACAAACTCCACTGAATAACAGCCAAAATCCCTGGCGCGTCAGCGCGAAATAAATCGCCGGAAAAATCGCTAAAATCAGATATTGCAGTTTGAAATGAGACAGCAGTTCAAATCCTTGATGAAAGCCTCCCAAATAGCCGGCAATGGAAGGACCCATTACCCCCAAGGTGAACAGAATAAATCCTCGGGTAAAAAACCGCTTCCACTGCGGATACCAGCGAATCGGGCGATGAAGCACTCCCCATTTCAGTTTGACTTTCAAATCAGCAGAAATAGGGAGTTTGTTGATTTCTTCTACCAGTTGTTCTATCGGTTGGGTTTTGCTGCGCTTTTTATACAGTTCGATGGCGATTCCATCCACCACCAACTTGCTCGCAAAATTCGCCAGCAATCCGATAAGGGTTAAAATGAATAATCCGCCAAATAATCCCAACGGTCCTCCCAGACTTTTTAGGGCAGATAACACCTCGTCATTCCCAATTCCCCCCCGGGCATTTACCCTCAGAAATAAATACAAGGTGGGAATGCCAATTGATGTGGCTTTGATGAAGATTTCATCCATTGTTGGTTTCCTCTAGGGTCAGCATTTTTTTGCTGGATTGGGTTAAAAAAAGCCTTATAGCTAAAGTTGGTTATAAACCGACTAGGAACTTTACATTAAAAGCATTTTAGTCGGTTTTAACCCACATCTTGCACCATTCTCAATAACCCTTTGTCACCCGACGATCCGGCGGGGATTTTAATCCCCCTCGGGTGTCGCTTTAAAATGAGAGGTTAATTCCCACAATAAGTGGAATTGTCCTAAGTAGTCGGCGAGGGAAAAGAAAGTCAGCAAAACAATACCCACTTTCAGTCCCAGCAGCAGGATGGACTGGAGTGGCCCGAGTCCTAAAAAAAGCATCGAACTTTTGCATCCGCCTAACCTCACTAAAGTGATTCGAGAAGAAAAGAAGAAGAAGAGAAGAGTTGAAAAAATTCGCCCCCCGAGGAGGGTGAAGGTAGAGACAGGTTGCGGGGAACCAAACCGAAGAGATCCGCCGCCAGAGTGGGGAAAAAGCGCCCAATGCATACGATAAATGAGGGAAATAGCAAATGGAGGGGCGATCGCGCAGCCAGTTGCGATTTGCGTCAGACCCGGTTTCGCGCTAAGTTATCAATACAGTCCCCATAGCTCATCTGAGATTTCTGAATACGTCAGCACCCCGCTCGTGCATAGGCGGGGCTTCAAGCCTCGATATGAACGGTAGCTGACCAGCTATCCCATGAACGAGGGCTGCGTTATCGGCAAGAGTTAAAATACCTACTTTGGGATGCCACGCCAGTCCCGAGCGGCTAGAACCGAGGCGAATTGAGCGAGCGAAAACTGCACCTCTTTTCGCTCTCCCCAGTGGGGGACGGCGGCTCAAGCCGCTCGTGTCGTTTTTCCTCCGCGCTCTTGCATAGGCGCGGCTTCCAAACTACCGGAGTTTTTTCGTGATTGCAATCTATCCGGGCAGCTTCGATCCGATCACCCTAGGGCACCTCGACATCATAGAGCGAGGCTGCAAGCTGTTCGATCGCGTCATTGTGGCGGTGTTAAGGAATCCGAACAAAACGCCCCTGTTTACCGTAGAAAAGCGGTTAGAGCAGATTCGCCACTGCACCGCTCATCTGTCTAACCTAGAAGTAGACAGTTTTGAAGGGCTAACGGTGAACTATGCCAAAATACGGGGAGCTGCGGTCCTCTTGCGAGGGCTGCGAGTTCTCTCGGATTTCGAGCTAGAACTCCAGATGGCTCATACAAACCAAACTCTTGCTTCCGAGATCGAAACCGTTTTTCTGGCATCTTCGAACGAATACAGCTTTTTAAGCAGTAGCGTCGTGAAAGAAATTGCCAGATTCGGCGGGCCGCTCGATCGCCTTGTTCCCCAATACGTTGCGCTCGATATCTACCGATGTTACGCCAAGACTCAGCCAGGATTGACCCCGAAGACCGATCCAGCATCCCCGAAGAATCCTCCGACACCGGAGCTGGATCCCTAGATATCCAGCGGGAACTGAACCGACTCGAAGAGATGATCCTCGATAGTCCCCGCATTCCCTTAACCGGACGTACTCTCGTAGACGAAGAACAGTTGCTCGAGCACTTAGACCTGCTGCGGCTGAATTTGCCTGGTGCGTTTCAGGAAGTGGAAGAAATTATCCGCCACAAAGACGAGATTATCGTGCAAGCGGAACAATACGCCCAGGAAATCCTCGATGCAGCGGAGCAAAGAGCAAACCAGATTCTCGATGAAATGGGCATTGTCCGCCAAGCGAAGCTAGAAGCGGACCGCCTCAGACAGCAGGTGCAGCTCGACTGCGAAGCGGCCCAGGAACAGACCATATCCGAAATTGAAAACTTGCGGCGACAGGCGCAACAGGAGCTTGACGAAATGCGCGCAAGGGCGATCGCTCAAGCAGAAGGCATCGAACGCGGAGCGGACGAATACGCCGACAGCGTGCTGCAAAACCTCGAGAGCCAACTCGGCGAGATGCTGCGGGTAATCCAAAACGGGAGAGCGCAACTCGATCGCAACCCGGGCGGCGGGTCCGCGCCACCGAGTTCCGGATCTTATCCAGAGCGATGAGAAAGACAAAAGATTGGAATTAAAGGAAGAATTTGGAATGGCAAATCGAGAGGTTCTCAGCTAAAAATTCTTCCGTATTTTTGTTTTAATTTTTAATGGTTTGCTCTGGCTTGATGGGTTCAGAAAAGTTTCGCCGTCAGTTACGAGAGTGCGCTCGCCAGTGGCGGGCAGAAGGGGAAATTTCCGAGGAACAGTACCAACACTTTGCGGCGCGATATCAGTTTGACAGCCTGGAGACGAGTACCCGAAATCGCCTGATTGCCATTTTAATTGGGTTGGGGGCGATTCTGGTGGGCATCGGCGCGATCGCCTTAGTGGAAGCGAATTGGCAAGTGTGGTCGCGATCGCTGAAGATTTCCCTGCTCATGGGGCTATTTGTAGGGATGAACGCGATCGGGTTTTACTTGTGGCGCGTGCCCGGGAAGGCATCGGAGCTAACCTGGGATTGGCAACATCGGGTGGGACAGGGATTGCTGCTATTCGGATCCGTGATTATGGGAGCCAACATGGTGCTGATCCGGGAAATGTTCCTCCTGCATGGGGCGCGCGCCGAGTGGTTTTTGATCTGGGGCCTGGGAGTGCTGGGGATGGCCTATAGCCTGCGGTTGAAGTCTGCCGGCATGGTGGCGACGGCATTAATTGGCCTGAGTTATTGGCCCGGATTGGCAGAGGTTTATTCCACAGATGGGATATCTTGGCTCAGGCCGATCGTGCAGCACATGCCCTTGATGTCGGCGTTTCTGCTGTTACCGTTGGCTTATTGGTGCCGATCGCGCTTCATTTTCTTGGGGGCGGCGATTCTGCTGATGGTGTCTCTGGAAGTGAATTTGCTGGTGGGGATGAGCCTTTTAAACCTGCCTAACCCTTGGATGCTGGCGATCGCCTATGCCTTGCCCCCCACCCTGCTGTGGAGCTACGATGACAATCGCTGGCAGTTAACCTCTCTGTTCGATAAATTCGACCCGGGGATTCGGTTTCGCCCGTTGGCGCGGACTTTGGCCCTGGTGTTTCTGACCGTGACGTTTTATTTTATGTCGTTTCATTGGTTTTGGTCGTCTCGGGTGCAGAATTTGGCGATCGCGGGAGAATTGGAAAGCTGGATGTGGACCGGTCCAGTGGCGGCGGCGCAGGTTCGTCACGGGTTGTCTTATCTGGTGGATGTGGCGATCGTGCTCGGGAGTTGGGTGGCGTTAGAGTGGAATACTCGCTTCCCCGCGTCGCCGGGGCGATGGAAGTTTGAGATCGAAGCGGTGGTGGGGAATGGGTTGGGGTGCGCGATCGCGATCGCCTCGGGGGTGCTGTTTTGGCATGTGGCGATCGAACCTCTGCTGGGAATTGGGGCATTTGTGTTTAATCTGCTGCTGTTTTTCTTGGGGTATGGGTTGATTCGCGAAGCGGTGGCGCGCGGGGTGCGCGGTACGTTTTGGTGGGGGACGATTCTGTTAGCGGTGCAGATTTTCAGCCGCGCGATCGAGTACAATATGGGATTAGGAGTTAAGGCGGTTGTGTTTCTCGGTTTTGGTGTCTGCACGATCGCGCTCGGAGTGTGGTTCGAGCATTATCTGATTCGCCGCAGTCGGTGGCTGTCTTTGGCCTCGGCATCGGTGGAGGAGAAGGGGGACAACCGAAGCGATGATGAATGAACCGCGCGATCGCAACTCAGAATCGGCGATCGGCAATTTATTCGCTCCCAAGTCGGTCTGCGCATGGCGATTTTGGATTCCTATGCTGTTTCAAGCGTTGCTGATTCTGTCGGTACCCCTACCGGCAATTTACATCCACAGAACCGGTCGGGTGGTGCGGTTGGCAACGGAACCGATGGATCCGGCGCAGATGGTAGCGGCGCGATCGCCTACGGTGTCTTATCAAATTTCTCATTTGGAAATGCTCGATAGGCTTCCCGGGTGGGAGAGGTTACCGGGGACCTCCCTTTGCACTCAGCGATCGTCGAGCGGGTCGCGGGAGTGCGAAAATGAAGTGCAGTTTTTGTCAGCCGGGATTGGAGTTTATGTGATTTTGCAAGCAGCGGAAGGTGAGCCAGAGCCGGGGTCGCCAAAGGTCTGGGAACCGGTGGGCTTAAGCCGCGATCGCCCCACCAATTTGCCCCCAGACCAAATCGCCATCGCGGCGCGATCGACGGGGACTTCACTTAAGTATGGCGTGGAGCGGTTTTATTTATCTCCGCCCCTGCGCCAGCACTTAAGTGAGCTGGCTAGGTCGGTGCCACCCCCAGAAACCGAGGAATCAGAGGAACCGAATCTGCAGGAGTTGGTGGTGGAGGTGAAGGTGGATGAGAAAGGGAATGCCCTCCCAGTGGGGGTTTGGCTGGGCGATCGCTATTATCCTTTTTAATCGATTTCTCTCCCACCCGCGCCGTTCCACGGTTGCAAATTCCCATGATTAAATGACCGCGCATCTGTTGGAAAGGCGATCGAAACCGTTCTTGAGGAACATTTATGGTAATATAGCTGCATTGCGATAAAGTAAAATAATGAGCGAGCGTTCTGCGATCGAGCGATCGCAGGCGAAAAAACATGTTGTTTCAAAATTGGAGAAGGAGAAAATTACATGACATCATCCGTGCAAACAACGCATGAGAGTTCCCAACCCTTAAAGCTGAATTGGTGGGCGGTGCTATTTTTTGCCACTTTTCATGGGGTGGCGTTGCTCGCCCCGTGGTTTTTTTCCTGGTCCGCCCTGGGGGTGACGCTGTTGCTGCACTGGCTGTTTGGGAGTATTGGGATATGTTTGGGCTATCATCGGTTGTTGAGTCATCGTAGTTTGCAAGTTCCGCAGTGGTTGGAGTACGTACTCGCCTTCATCGGCGCATTAGCCCTGCAAGGCGGACCGATTTTCTGGGTCGCCGGACACCGCCTGCATCATGCGTACACTGAAGATAAAGAGAAAGACCCCTATTCGGCGCAGCGGGGATTTTGGTGGAGCCATATGTTATGGATTTTCTATCCCCGGGGGGAATTTTTTGACTACGAGCGCTATAACCGATTTGCACCGGATTTGAGCCGCGATCCCTTTTATCGGTGGTTAAATCGGTACTTTCTCCTGCTACAAATTCCCTTAGCCGTGCTGCTGTACGTCATTGGGGGTTGGTCGTTTATCATCTATGGCGTTTTCGTGCGATCGGTCTTGTTGTGGCATAGCACCTGGTTCATCAATTCCGTGACCCACGTGTGGGGATACCGCACCTTTGAGAGCAAAGACAACTCTCGCAATCTGTGGTGGGCGGCGATTTTCACCTATGGCGAAGGCTGGCACAACAACCACCACGCTTATCCCAACGTTGCCAAAGCCGGATGGCGTTGGTGGGAATACGACCCCACCTGGTGGGCGATTTGGCTGCTCAAACGCCTGGGTCTGGCGCAAAAAGTGGTCATGCCCCCGGCACAAAGCACGAGCAAAGGATAAGATACACCTGTAGGGGGTTCGAGTCCCCCGTATAGATTCCGGTTCTCCGGAAACCGAGGGCAATGTTCGATAGCAAGTGATATAAAAGCGGCAATTGCCCTCGGCGCGATCGCCAATTAACTTACCCAATGTATGCCTTTAAACGAGCCGCCGTAGGGTGCGCGACCCCCGCACCGAGGTTGGGCAATGTGGCGCGCGATCGCCTGCGGGGGTCACGCACCGCAATCCGGTGGATGGGAATGCCACATCGTGGGTTTAAGAGAGCGAATGACCCTAAGTGAGGTGAGGTTCCCCCCGGCGGGGAAACCGGGATTACTTCAAGCGGCCCGATCGCAGAATGCTGACAATCAACCACAAACCGATAAAACTAGCCGCCGCAAACAGCACATCACTCACCCAGTAGACCTGAGAAATTTCCGTTTGAGCGGAGATAATTGCCGCGCCCATAATCAGAGAACCGACCAAGATACTAAACGAGAGACGGTTCGCCGAATCATCGATCGTGCGACGCAAGCCTTCCACCTCGCGCACCGACAAATTCCAGCGCAAGGTTTCCGAAGTTACCCGGTCTAAGAGCACCTCAAATTGCCGGGGAGATTGTAACGAGAGATTTTTCACATCCAGGGCCGTTCTGAGCAACCCTTGCAGGGGAGCTTCGCCGATGAGCTGACGTCCGAATATATCCGTCATTAACGGTTTGATTTGCTCGGCGAAATTATACTCCGGGTCGAGATTGCGAGCGATTCCTTCGAGATTGGCGATCGCCTTCGCGCACAGCCCCATATTCGAAGGCATTCGCAGGTTGTTATTCCGAGACACTTCCAGAATTTCATAAAACATCTGGCTAAAGCTCAGCTCGGACAGACTCATGTTATAGTACCGCCGCAGCAAGCGATCGTAGCTGGTTTCCAGGGTGGACATATTCACGCCCTTGCTGGTAGTTCCCGCCATTTCCACCGCAAGCTGACTGCAGCGTTGGGCATCGAGATTGACCATTGCCAACAGCATCTCGATCAGAAGCTGCTGGGTGCGCGGATCCATGCGACCGATCATGCCACAATCGATCAGCGCCACCCGCCCTTCCCCGATATAGAATAAATTGCCCGGATGGGGGTCAGCGTGGAAAAAGCCATCCACGCAGATTTGCTGGAAAAAGACCCGAGTCACCAGAGTAGCGACCTCGCGTTTTTGCAGCCTACTATCTGCATTATTGGGGTCTTTTTTATCCCCATAATCTGCCAGCAAAATGGGAGCGCCTTCCACCCATTCCATCACCAGCAATTTTTCGGTCGTCAAATTCCAGATAATTTCCGGAATGATTAACTTGCTCGGGTCGAACCAGCGACTCTTGGATAAATTGCGGCGCAGGCGATCGGTAAATCCGGCTTCTTCCGCAAAATCCAATTCCCCACGCAACGCACCGCCGAATTCATCCGCGAGCGATTCGAGATCGTAAGATTCGCCATAGTCAGTAATCGACGCCAATTCTGCCAATCCCGAGAGCAAGGCAATATCTTGCTCCACCACAGTTTCGATTCCGGGGCGCTGAACCTTCACCGCCACTTCCCGTCCATCGCGCAGGGTAGCCCGATGGGTTTGGGCAATGGATCCCGCCGCCACGGGTTGGGTATTAAAAGTGGAAAACACCTCTTCGAGAGGCTGTCGAATTTCTTTGCGAATCGTGACTTCCACTTCCTCCCAAGGAACTGGCGGTACTTCCGCTTGTAGCGCCGTCAGCTCGTCAATATACTCCTGGGGTAAAAGGTCCGGGCGGGTACTGAGCAGTTGACCCAATTTGACATAAACCGGGCCGAGATCCACGAAAATATTCCGCAGAACGGCTGGTGGCGGGAGTTTCGGCTCATCGGGTTTTCCACCCGTCAGCAGCCGCCGCATATAATCCCAACCATTGCGAAAAACGACCTCAGCGATATCGCGCTGACGACCGCTGGTTTGAGTGAGGTTTGATATCATGCTATAACTCGCCGCTGATTAAATGAAAAGGACTCAGGAAGAAGGGACAAAGATGGCGGGTCGATCCAGCGCCACCTACCGAATCGGTCCTGGGATTGCCAAACTAGGGATTGGGCTGTTCGCCGTCTCCTTCAGGACGGACGATATCTTGTTCGCCGAGATATTCGCCGTTTTGAACTTCGATGAGGACCAAAGGAATCACCCCCGGATTTTCTAGGTGATGGGGGGTACAGGCGGGAACGTAGGTGGATTGGTTTTGCACCACCAGGGATTCGTTATCGCCGCAGATCACCTTTGCGGTACCGGAAACCACGATCCAATGTTCGCTGCGGTGATAGTGGATTTGGGTTTTGAGGCGATGTCCGGGTTTGATTTCTACCCGGCTAATGCGATAGCGATCGCCGCTTTCCAACACCGTAACGGTGCCCCAATAGCGGCTTTCGGTGGTCACTTCCCGGTTGTCTACGGTGGAAGTGTTCGATGCGGACCGATCCATTGTTTTTTCTGGTTTGGTTTCGGTTTTGGTTTCGCTCATTGAGTATCTCCCGAAGGTTTGTAGCGCGATCGCCTCGGTTGCGCTGCGGCTGATGGACGTTAGCCCCCTACGCATTCCCGGACGGTTCACACGCGCGCTTTCCTACAAGATAACGCAGGGACGGCGGAAGGTGGCGAGGGTGAACGGGCCTGGGGACTTGCCCGTTTTCCCGGGCGGGTTACAATTCGCTGCGAAATTGCGGGTCTTCTTCTAAGCGCTTGAGCACTTTTTTGATGTCTTGGGTGCGGTCTTTTTTCACCACCAAGGTGACGTTGCGATCGCGCACTACCACCACATCGGACAATCCAATGGTGACAATGCGATCGTCTTCGCTGCTGGAATAGACGATCGCCCCGGTGGTGTCCATCCCGATATGAGGCGCAAGTTCCAAATTCGCTTGGTCTCCTTTGCGGAGTCGTTCCAACGCCACCCAGTCTCCTAGGTCATCCCAGCCAAACGAGGTGGGAATCACATAGGCGACGCGAGTTTTTTCCATTACCGCATAGTCGATACTGGTTTTCGGCAATTCGGCGTAGGCGGCGGCACCTTTTTCGGCTAAGGGATCCAGGATTTCCTGGGCGTGGGTGCGGAGTTCTTCTAACACCACACCGGCTTTGAAAATAAACATGCCGCTATTCCAACTGTAGCGACCGGTGGCGATAAAGTGTTCGGCGGTGTCGCGTACGGGTTTTTCCGTAAACCGATTGACGCGATAGGCGGTGAGGAAGCCATAGGTGCCGACGGATTCTCCTTGTTCGATATAGCCGTATCCCGTGGCGGGATGGGTGGGTTGGATGCCCAAGGTGACGATCGCCCTTTGGTTTTGCGCCAGATCCCGCGCCGAAAGGAGGGTTTTGCGATAAGCCGATTCGTCCCCGATCCAGTGATCGGCGGGGAAAAAGCCCACGATCGCCTCTTCCCCATGTCGCCGCGCGATTTCTAAGGTGGCCCAAGCCACTGCAGGGGCCGTATCTTTTCCCTGGGGTTCTACCAGTAAGTTTTCTACCGGCAATTCGGGTAACTGTTCTTTGATTCCATCGGCAATTTGGGCATTGGTGACTACCCACAAGCCGTCCCAACCCCCCGCAACTTCCAACAAGCGATCGGCGGTGGCTTGTAGCAGGCTTTTGCCACTTCCATCTAATGATAAAAACTGTTTCGGACGCGATCGGCGAGAAAGAGGCCAGAATCGTTCCCCTTTGCCACCAGCGAGAATTACGGGAATCATTGACTGTTTTTTTTAGCTCAATTGTTGGGTTTCATTATACCCGTTCTCGCCTCGGACTTGGCTGGGCGTTTGATTTTTCTCCCGGCAGCTTTCCCCGGGTTATTGGGTCAAAGCCCACTTCCCTTTTTGGCAATCTTATCTTTTAACATACTCAGGGGTAAATTGCAACCCCTTTTGTGGAGGAATTGCCGCAATTGTTGGGAATTCTCCATAAGTTGCCTGCGGGGGAAGCCACTGGGGCAAAGGTTGTTTATTACCCCGGCAGGTTTGGATACAATTATGACGATTAAATTTTGGTAAAATAGGCGGTAAAGATGAGATTAAATTCCGGTTTATTTCCGGCAGAATTACGGCTTTTGGGGGAAATGTTTGGGATCGCTTGGGAAAATCAACCTCGGAAAAGCAGTATTTTTTGGCAGTATTTGCGCGAAATTATTCTGTGGCATGCTCTGGCTTTGAGTGCCGGGAAACCAGAGAGGCGACTTGGCAAGGGATTGTTATCTAAGATACAAAACCCCCGGGGATCCGAAAGAAAAACCCTTTTGCGGTGGAACCGTTGAGGGCTGGGGGTCTCGGGTAAGAGAATGCTTGATGTGAAAAAGTTGTGAATTGGAGCGACTTGAGAACGGGATGCGAAGAATTGTATCGTTTTGTAAAGTTTGCTGAGAACTTCACAACTTATTCACAAAGGAATTTTACGTTGGTCATAGAAAGACGAAGCACTGTAGAGCGAGCAGGCGATCGCGCTCCGGTGGAAGGGGAAAAGTTCCACTGACTGCCGGAGGTACAGTCAATCGGTTGAGAAGCGTCGCTCCCCATCGATAACGGGTTATTGCCTAGCTGAGTGCTTCTCTTTACATTTGAGAACGAACGGTAATTTAATAAACCAGCATGGGGGATATATGAATACTTGTCCTTGTTGTTCCTACCCATTAATGCGACACATTCGCAGTCATAGTATCTACTGGTTTTGCCACCATTGCTGGCAAGAAATGCCCAACTTTGGCGAGTGTGAACCCTTAACTGTGGGAGTATCGAGTGGGGTGGATGCACCACAGGTAATGCCAATGGTACGGGATCCGTGGGAATGCGAAATCAGCTTGAGAGACAACGCGCGAGTTGTGGCGCGCAATAGTAAGTTTGACAATGCCAAACCAACACCGCAGCGGTATGAGGTGTCGAACATGTCAACGGGGCGATCGCCAATTAAGCGCGATCGGGTATTGACCGGCGTGTCCAACGTTGAGTAATCTGAAAAAATAAGTCAACAGCCAATCATCTCGATGGAGATGGCCAGTGGGTAAAAAGCGGGCGGCGCTTGTGAGTGGTGTGAATTGAGTCAAAGGGTAAAATAAAATCAACCGCCCGCCAAAGGGAAAGGCGCGGTGAGAACCATCCTGAGTCCGAGGGGGAAAATGGGTATTTTACAAGCACAGAAAAGCTGGACTGAGGATAGAGAATGTTCGATACCGTAGAGGTGTATGAAAATGCCTCTCCACCGCCGCCACCGCACCGGAAAAAAAAATCGCGAAAACGAAAGCCCACAAGAGCGAAAGCGTCATTGTCCGCGATGCTGGCGCGTCTGGTATTTTGCAGTTGTGGGTTGCTATTGCTAGGTAGCATATCGGCAACCGTGGGGGGGATTTTGGCACTGGTGCGCCCAAATGTGGCGTGGATCGGAACGCAGAGGCGATCGCTGAGCCAAGAAATGCGCGATCCCCTGCAGGGGTATGAATTATCCAGACCCATGAACGTTTTGCTGGTGGGGATTCACCCAGACTCCGAGGCGCAGAACTCCCCAGAGTGGAGAACAGAAAACAGCGATCTGATGGTGCTAATGCGCTTCGATCCCGAAACCGAATCGGTGCGGGCGCTGTGGATACCGCCCCAGACGCGAGTGAAGATTCCGCAACGGGGACGAGCAACCATTGCAGAAGCGAACCGAATTGGCGGAACCGCGCTCACCGCCCGTTTGGTGAGCGATCGCTTAAACGGCGTGGCGATCGACCGCTACATTCGCCTCAATAGCCAAGGATTTCGACAGGGAGTGGATTGGTTAGGGGGGGTAGAAATGAATCTCGCCGAGTCGATTCCCATTGTGCAGGAGGAGGACTCGGTGTCGGAAAACCGACCACCGGGATGGGAAACCTTAACCGGCTTGCGGGCGCTACAGTTTGTCGGGATGAGAGACGGCGAAGCGGATGGAGAATTGGAGCGAGTGCAGCGACAGCAAAGATTTCTGAAGGGATTGCGACATCGCCTCGCGAGTCCCAGGGTCGCACCGCAGTTAGAGCGCATGGTGCGGTTGATGCAGGAATATGTGGATACGAATTTAAGCGCCGAAGAAATGCTGGCCCTGGTGAATCTGGCCCGATCGCGATCGCCCGAGGGGTTGAAAATGGTTCTGTTACCCGGGCGGTGGCGCAACGCCGATTCCGAGGAAAACCGACAGTGGACCATCGATGAGTCCGATCGCGATCGCCTCATCGCCGAGTATTTCCTTCCCGAGTCTCGCAACGCCGATACCGAGGAAAGCGCAGAGGACAGCTCAGAGGCGCAGCGATCGCTCAAACGGGTAAAAATTGCCGTTCAAAATGCATCCCGGGATCCATTGGCGGTGGGACAATTGGTTAACTCCCTCAAAGCGCAAGGGTTAGAAAAGGTTTACCCGGTAGCCCCCTCGCCGCAAACCCAACGGCACACCGAAATTATTGCCCAAAATGGGGACTTCGCCGCCGCCAGCGCCCTGCAAACCCTGTTAACCACCGGGCGGATTGAGGTGAGTTTCACTGGGGAACTCGGTTCCGAGATGACGATTAGAATCGGTGACGACTGGCTCGAGGCTTCCGAATCCGATTTGCTAAAGTAAACCGGAGGCAAAACGCGGCTAGAAGGCAGCAACCCAGATGGCACAGAAAAAATCGAGAGCGGCGAAAGGCTCTTTAGTACGGCGCTTGTCCATCGTCATCTTAGTGGGGGCACTGGCATGGTTGTGGGTGATGCTCAGTGCCACACCGGCGATCGGAGGGGAAGGCGGATAAATCCGGGGAGGGTGGAGAAACAGCCTCCTCCCCTGTTACCTTGCTTTGTCAGGGATAATGCATTGTTTACAATAGCTGGTATCCGACAGCGGAATATCAGGGGGGAAAACCGGAGTACCGAGGGTGAAAAGCGATACCAGAGAGTGCGCTCCCCTGAGTCACTGGCCAATTCGAGTTAATTTTATCCGCTTTTCCCTGGCTTTTGAACGAGATTCGCCGCACTCTCCTTTTGTCGCAAAGCAGGGTGGTACAATGATTTCATCTCGAGCGGTACAGTAAAAGACCCAACTACCGATTCCGAGCCACCCGCAGACACGACCTCTTGAGAGATGGACTAACACCCTGTAAATCCTAGAGAGTCGGTTCATACCGGTGGGAGTGCGGGTCAAAGTTTCACTACACGCCCCATAGCGGAAACGACTTGGGGGTGTTGCTGGGCTAAAGTTTCCAGAACACGGCGAGAATGCCGCCTGTGGGGAGGGATAAGCCCTTCTAATCAAGAAGACACCACCACTTTGCGTAGCAGGTGGAGGAGCATTCGTCCACAGAAGGCAACCCTTCTGGTAGAATTTTGAAGGTTTCTATGACGCACGATCGATGGGAACGAGACGCGCAAGGATTGCAATAGATGCGATGGGTGGGGATCATGCCCCTGCCGAAATTGTCGCTGGAGCGCTTAGAGCTTCTGAAGAGCTAGGCGTTGAGGTTTTATTGGTAGGAAATCCCGAAAAGATTGAATCCTGCCTAAATGAGCGTAAAAAAGACGCGAACCCCGCCGCTGTGGAACGTTTGGAAATCGTTCCGGCTGAGGATGTGGTGGAAATGCACGAGGAACCCCTGAGTGCATTGAAACGGAAGCGCAAGGCTTCTATCCGGGTAGCGATGGGGCTGGTGAAAAACAACGACGCTCATGCTGTGGTGTCTGCAGGACACTCGGGAGCCGCAATGGCAGCCGCTTTGCTGCAATTGGGGCGTTTGCCCGGGATTGACAGACCGGCGATCGGAGCAGTGTTGCCCACCATCGACCCGGATAAGCGGGTTCTGATTTTAGATGTGGGAGCCAATGTGGACTGTCGCCCCAAGTTTCTCGAGCAGTTTGCGGTGATGGGCACGATTTACAGCCAATACGTACTCGGCGTGGAAGAACCCCGGGTAGGACTGCTTAATATTGGGGAAGAACCCACCAAAGGAAACGATTTGGCGGTTCGGACTCATCAGATGTTGCTGGACAATCCCCAAGTACCGTTTGTGGGCAATGCCGAAGGACGGGACGTGCTTTCGGGCAACTTTGATGTGATTGTCTGTGATGGATTTGCGGGCAATGTGTTATTGAAGTTCGCCGAAGCCGTGGGTGAGGTGGTGCTGCAAACTCTGAAAGAAGAGTTGACCGACGGCATCCAAGGCAAACTGGGCATGGCGCTGTTGAAACCGAGCTTGAAGCGGTTTAAGCAGCGGGTGGATCACGTGGAACATGGGGGTGGGTTGTTATTGGGAGTGGCCGGCGTGTGCATTATTAGCCACGGTAGTTCCCAAGCCCCGACGATTTATCATGCGATTCGGTTGGCAAAAGACGCGATCGAGCATAAAGTGCTTGATAGAATACAGTCGCAGTTTCAAGAAAAGGGTCAGCAATCGGCGGTTAGTTCTCAGCCGAGTGACGGCTAAGGCAGAACTTGCCTTTGACTGCGAATGAACCCAGCGACTGAGGGAGAATCACTTTGAAAGAACTAGGGGTAGGTATTGCAATTACAGGCAGTGGTTCCGCAACCCCAGCGGTTTGCCTGGACAACGATCGCTTGTCTGAGATGGTGGAAACCTCGGATGAATGGATCGCATCTCGCACGGGGATTCGGAACCGCCGATTGGCTGCACCGGATTGCTCGTTAACTGAACTGGCCGATCGCGCGGCTCGAGAGGCGATCGCCATGTCTGGAATCGCCGCCGCTGACCTGGATCTGATTATTCTGGCCACCTCCACTGCTGATGACCTATTTGGCAGTGCCAGTACGATTCAGGCAAGCTTGGGGGCGCGAAAAGCCGTGGCATTTGACCTGACGGCGGCTTGCTCGGGATTTCTGTTTGGCATGGTGACGGCGGCTCAGTTTATTCGCACTGGGGCTTATAAAAATGTACTGCTGATTGGGGCAGATATCCTCTCGCGCTGGGTGGACTGGACCGATCGCCGCACCTGCGTCCTGTTTGGCGATGGTGCCGGGGCCGTGGTGATGCAGGCGTGCGATCGCGCCGATCGCCTGCTGGGGTTTGAATTGTGCAGCGATGGCACCCAAAACAAATGTCTGCAATTGCCCTATCAGCCTCAATCCACAGAACTCCTGGAAGGAGTGGCGATCGCCCAAGGCACCTATCACCCCATTACCATGAACGGTCAAGAAGTCTACCGCTTCGCCGTCAAACGAGTGCCGGAAGTTATCGAAAAAGCTTTATTTCGCGCCGCGATCGGCGTCGATGACCTCGATTGGCTGCTGCTGCATCAAGCCAATCAACGCATCCTCGATGCGGTGGCCCATCGACTGAAAATTCCCGATCGCAAGGTGATAAGCAATCTCGCTGACTATGGCAATACCTCCGCCGCCTCTATCCCCATCGCTCTGGATGAAGCCGTGCGCGATGGCACTATTAAACCCGGAGACACGATCGCCGCCTCCGGTTTCGGTGCGGGCCTGACTTGGGGTGCCGCTATCTTTCAATGGGGTTAGCGACTGGTCATTAGTCATTTGTGCAATGACTAATGACCAATGACCAACCACCAATAACCAACAACCAATAACCAACAAAGAAGTGATGACGAAAACAGCATGGGTGTTTCCGGGACAGGGGTCCCAAAAAATTGGCATGGGAGTGGATTTGGCAGAGGAGCCAATTGCGAGCGCCAAATATGAAGCCGCCGAGAAGATTCTCGGGTGGTCGGTGCCAGAAATCTGTAACAGCGAAGACGATAAAGTATCGAACAGTCTCTACACGCAACCAACTCTTTATGTGGTAGAGAGCATTCTGGCGGATTTGATGCGCGATCGCGATCGGCAACCGAATCTGGTGGCGGGTCATAGTCTCGGGGAATATGTCGCCCTCTATGTAGCCGGGGTTTTCGACTTCGAGACCGGATTAAAACTGGTCCTGCGGCGCGCCGAATTGATGTCAACTGTTGCGGGGGGGCAAATGATGGCCCTGATCGGATTTAACCGCGAGCAACTCGAGGAGCAAATCGAACAAACTGCTGACGTGGTACTCGCTAACGACAACAGCGACGCCCAAGTGGTGATTTCCGGCACCCCGGAAGCGGTGGAAGCGGTGGCGAGCAATATCAAGACCAAACGCGCGGTGAAATTAAACGTTTCCGGTGCGTTTCACTCCCCCTTCATGGCACCCGCCGCCGCTGAATTTCAGACGGTACTCGACGGCGTAACCTTCGCCGATGCGGGGGTGCCGGTACTGTCGAATACAGATCCCACCCCGACGACGAATGGCGAGAGATTAAAACAGCGTCTCAGCAGTCAAATGACCGGTTCGGTGCGCTGGCGAGAAATTATGCAGCAGTTCTCGGAACAAAATATCGAAACTGTGGTAGAAGTCGGTCCGGGTAAAGTGCTGAGCAATCTCATCAAACGGGCTTGTTCTGGAATCAGTTTAGGGCAAGTGGGAACCCTTGCAAATTTACCGGAATAACCCAGGGTTTGTGACTCGTTCTCAGGCTACCGCTTACCCACGATGGACAAAAACTGACCCGTTAGTTTAAGCGAATTTTAATCGAAAACCTGTGGCAAAAGAACGCGAACCGATTGAGAGTTTAGTGCTCTATCATCTGTTCAAATGGACAGTGGTAAGCCCCATGCTTCACGCCTATTTTCGGGGGCGGATTTATGGTGCCGAAAAGGTGCCGCAGTCCGGACCGCTGGTGGTGGTGAGCAATCACGCCAGCGATTTCGACCCGCCGATCGTGTCGAATTGCATGAAGCGCCCGGTGGCATTTATGGCCAAAGAAGAGTTATTTCGCGTGCCGATATTAAACCAGGCGATTCAGTGGTATGGGGCCTATCCGGTTCGGCGCGGAACCAGCGATCGCACCGCAATGCGATCGGCTTTATCCTATCTGGAAAATGGATGGGCAACCGGATTATTTTTAACCGGCACTCGCACCCCCGATGCCCGCATTCGTAACCCGAAATTAGGTGCGGCATTGATTGCCGCCAAAGCACAAGCCCCCCTGTTGCCAGTCAGTTTGTGGGGAACCGAGGCAATTCTTCAGAAAGGAGAAGTGGTTCCAAAATCGGTGCCGGTAACGGTGAGAATTGGAGAGATTATCGATCCGCCCACTTCGACGAAACGCCCCCAATTAGAGGCGGTGACGAATCAATGCGTTGAAGTGATTCATGCCATGCACGATTTAGGGCGATAGTCCGACGGGGACTTAAGTCCCCGCCGGACCGTGGGGTCTACAAAAGCTTGTTGAGAATGAATGGGCAAAATTTTCCGGTACATCCCGCCGCTTATTTAAATATAGCACAAATGTTTTTTATATAGTTCCGTTCATTTGTATAGAAATACAGCAACGCGAGCGAACGGTGTGGTGGGTTTCACCCTAAAAAATGTTAGGTGAGTTAGCAGAAAATAAAAAGATAAAAGTTTCGCTGACTTACAGTTTCATCTAATAAATTTTAATAATTTATATAATAACTTGGCAAAAGCTCGCCAAAGCCGAGGAGAGGTTTGCTTGCAGAGGGAGAAAATTTCGAGCTATGATGAAATCGTGCCAGCAAAAAGCGGGATGTGATGCCAAAACCCATTAAGTAGGTAAAGTTGGCCAACCACAGTCCCTCTGGTTGTATCTGTTTGATGACGGCACCGATTTCTTTTTTAAAACGGGAGTAAGTTAATGACAATTATTCGAGAAAAAAGTGAAATGCTGCTGCAATTAAAAGGATTGTCTCCCGAGGAAGTGGAGGAGTCGCGGCGAATTTACGGCAATAATATTCTGAGTCCGCCGAAACGAGAACCCTGGTGGAAACTGCTGTTAGAGAAGTTTGAAGATCCGGTGATTCGGATTTTGATGGTAGCCGCCGCGATCGCGATTGTTGTGGGTAGCCTTGAGGGAGATTATATTGAAGGATTGGGGATTATTGCTGCCATTATTCTATCCACAGCGGTAGGATTCTTGAACGAATACAAAGCCAAACAAGAATTCGATATCCTCAACCAAGTGAACGATGAAGTGACGTATCATGTGATTCGCGATCGCAGCGTGCGAGCAGTGGCGAAAAAAGATATCGTCGTCGGAGATATCGTAGTGCTAGAAACCGGGGAAGAAGTGCCCGCCGACGGGTGCATTTTAGAAGCCATTTCGTTGCTGGTGAATGAAGCGAGTTTAACCGGGGAAGGGATTCCGGTTCGCAAACATGCCCAAAGCGAAGCGAAGGAGGATTCCCAGCGGGTTTATCCGGTGGATAAACTGCTGCGCGGGACGATTGTAGCGGACGGACATGGCACCATGCAAGTCACGGCGGTGGGCGATCGCACCGAAATCGGAGAAACGGCGATCGCGGCGATCGAGGACACCGAGGAAGAAACGCCCCTGAATGCCCAATTAGACCAACTCAGCAAAGCGATCGGCGTCCTCGGGTTAAGCGTGGCGGTGCTGACAGATTTTGCCCTGGTCTTACGCGGGGTACTCGTGGGTCATCTCACCCTCACAGCAGGTCAATGGTATTTTACCGCACTGATTGCCATCAGCGCCGCGATCGCCTTAATTCGCATCTGGTTGCCCATCGTTTATGATGCCATTGAATTAGCAAAAGGCAACCTAGAAAGACCAAATTGGTTGAAAAATGACAGGGCGATCGAATGGCTAAAAACCCTTGCCCTTGCCTTACTCATCCTGGGAATTGGCATCGGGGTTGGTGCTCTATTCCAATGGCTGCCCGCCTCGATTCAGCAGTGGATGCCCGCCGCCGCCGCCCATCAATTGCTGACCTATTTTACCATTGCCGTCACGATTATTGTAGTCGCCGTTCCGGAAGGATTGGCCTTGAGCGTGACTCTCAGTCTCGCCTACAGCATGAGAAAAATGACCCAACAAAACAATCTCGTGCGCCGGATGAATGCCTGCGAAACGATTGGCGCGGCGACGGTGATTTGTTCCGATAAAACCGGGACACTGACGCTGAACGAAATGCGCGTTAGGGAAACCAACTTTCCCAGTTTGCGGGATGAGAATATTTCCCCACTTATCGCAGAAGCGATCGCCGCGAACACCACAGCCAACTTAGAACGAAACCCCGGAGAAATGCCTTCTCCCTTGGGCAATCCCACCGAAGCAGCCTTGCTATTATGGTTAGACGAACATCACATCGATTATGCCGAAAAACGCGGCGAATTCAGCATTGTCGAGCGATGGGCATTTTCCACCGATCGCAAATACATGGCCACCTTAGGAAAGTCCCCGGAAAACGGGTTAATTTTGCACGTTAAAGGTGCGCCGGAAATACTTCTCGATCGCTGTAGCCAAATTTTAACCCCAGAAGGCATTCGACCCCTCAGCCATGCAGAAACCATTACTGCGGAACTCAAAGACTATCAAATGCGGGGGATGCGGACATTAGCATTTGCTACGGTTTCATCCCCGGAAAATTATCGGGAGGAAATGGACATTGATGAGTTAGCGCAAGAGATGACCTGGGTGGGATGTGTGGCGATCGCCGATCCGATTCGTCCCGACGTTCCCAAAGCTTTGGCTACCTGCAAAAAAGCCAGCATTCGCATCAAAATGGTAACCGGAGATAACCCGAACACTGCCAAAGAAATCGCCCGTCAAATTGGCTTAATTAGCGATAGCGAACCGTCAACCAGCTATCTTACCGGACCGCAATTCAGCCAACTGAAAGCGGAAGAGGCAAAAGCCGCCGCGCAGAACGTCAAAGTGCTGGCGCGCGCGCGCCCTGCTGACAAACAAAGACTGGTGAAATTGCTGCAAGACAGCGGAGAAGTGGTGGCGGTAACTGGGGATGGAACCAATGATGCCCCGGCATTAAACCAAGCGCAAGTCGGGTTAGCGTTGGGGAAAAATAGCACCTTTGTGGCGAAAGAAGCCAGCGATATCATTATTTTGGATCGCGCCTTCGAGAGTATCGAAACGGCGGTGATGTGGGGGCGATCGCTTTACCAAAACATCCAAAAATTCATCCTGTTTCAACTCACTATTAACGTAGCCGCTTGTGGCATTGCCTTACTCGGTCCGTTTATCGGCATCAACTTGCCTCTCACTGTCACCCAACTGCTGTGGGTCAACTTAATTATGGATACCTTTGCTGCATTAGCCCTCGCCACCGAACCGCCCAGCGAAACCGTGATGGAAGTGCCGCCGCGCGATCCGCAAGACTTCATCATCACGAAACCAATGGCGATCGCTATCTTTACCGTTGCCCCGATTTTCCTCTTCTTTCTGCTGGGATTTTTGCTTTACATCCAGGAAGATGGAACCGTCACCAAGTACGAACTCTCTTTGTTCTTCACCACCTTCGTGATGCTTCAATTCTGGAACTTGTTTAATGCGAAATGCTTCGGATTGAATAAGTCGGCATTCTCCAAGTTGTTCGAGAATAAAGCCTTTATTACAATTGCCACGGTGATTTTACTCGGTCAAATCCTGATGGTGCAATTTGGCGGTTCTCTCTTCCGAACCGTTCCCCTCTCCGTGCAAGATTGGCTGATGATTATCGGTGGCACCTCTAGCGTACTGTGGCTGGGAGAAGCCGCACGATTCTTCGCGCGCATGAAAGTGCGATCGAGCCATTAAATTGAAGCAAGGGTGTGAATGATGCCCTCACGTCGATTGCGGGCGGCGGAACCTCGGGTGGGGCGTTCCCCCCGGGGGGGAAACGAGTTAAAGCCGTTAAAAGTCAGCTGACAGCTTGCCGAAAACGTATCGTATCCAAGGCTTCTCACTGCTCGGCGATAAATTCCCCGAGAATGTGATAACATTCGGCTACCGGAGTGCGTTTTTCCATTGCGGTGACTAACGCTTCATAGGCGTCTAGATGGGATTCGATTAGCGTTTTGGCTTGCAAGGTTGCCCAGCGTTCTTTGAGTTGAGCGTCGGTTGCCGAGCGGCGATTTTGGGCTAAAATGGCACGTAGTTTGGTGCGGTCTTCTGCGCCGCCTTCGGCGCTGTCATACATCAAGGTTTCTGCGGCAATTCCCGCCATCCAGATGGTGCAGTAGCGATCGAATAATTGGGCAGATAAGGTACCGCGTTCGAGTTCGGATAGCAGTTCGCTATCGGCGAACCGAACGCCGCCTCGGGCGGGGTGTCCTTGTTGGAGGGATTCCCAGGCATTCAGGGCATAGCCGGTGATGGGAATGCCTAGGAGATGGGCGACGAGAAAGTGTCCGGCTTCGTGGCGCACCACGCGCGATCGATATTGAGGAGAAAATCCGGCGAAGGTATCGACTAACAAGGTGGCACCGGTGCCTTTCAAGCTTACCGAGTCGATGGTAAAAAATCCCAATAGGCTAAATGTGGCCACGGCGGGAATCAGCGGGGAGAGGTTAAACATCGGCCCGAGGAGGGTCGAAACTGTCATGGCGAAAACGGAAATGGAAATTAGATTGAGGGCGGTTTGACTCATGGGTAAATGATGATTTGAGTTTCGTTTTTGCCGATCGCGGCTGTGAATGTTAAAAAATGTTAAGGCGTGTTAGGCCATCCTAACACACCTTTTGGTAGTTCTCAGGGGCGATCGCGCCGCCCAGGGCTTTCGCAGATGAGGGGAAATCGATCCGGAGGAGACTATTCCTGACCACGCGCCTTGTAAAAGGTTTCTAAGCTGTGGCGATCGCCCACGAAACGCCAGTGCCAGGGTTCGTAAGCCACCCCTTGCGGATTGTCCTTGGGAAAAGAAAGCTCGAAACTAAAGTACGCCGCATTCGCTTCCAACCACTGAAACGCCGCCGTATTTTCAAAATTCTCATTGACATGGGTTGCCGGCACATTCGCATCGCCGATATCCACCGCATAGCCGGTATGATGTTCGCTATATCCGGGCGGGGCGCTGACTTCGGCGCGTTCCGATGCCACCTGTCCCCGTTGCGCCTTGATTTCAAAAAATAAATATTGTTGGTCTTCTACGGTTCTAAATCCCGAAATCGGCACTAGATAAATGCCTTCGGCGCGGGCAGCAGCTTGCATGTCTAAAAATGCCTCCGCCGCCGTTTGTCTTAATTTGATGCTACCATCACTGACGATCGCCTGCAGGTCTTCTGGGGATGCTTGCTCGTAAGGCAAGTGCCCCAGGAGGCCCTCATCGGTTTCCGAAGGCTCCCCATTTGCCGCCGTCGGCGTTGGGGAAGCTTCGGCGGTGGGCTGTTCCGTTTGGGGTGCTTCGGGAGTGGGCGAGGGGCTTTGGGTGTTTTCCGGCGCTTCCCCCACTGTCGGGGGTCCCGCTTGCAAGGCAAACCAAACTCCCGCCAACAGGGCGATCGCGCCGGTGGCTAACAATCCCAAAATTAACCCCATCGGTTTTGACCCACTCGGGGTCTCGGGGTTGGGCGTATCTCGAACCGCCTCCGGAATATCCTCTGCCATAACTGCCGAGGTTTTCGACTTGTTTTCAGACAGACCTGCTTTATCCAATGGATCGACTCCTGCACTTAAAGTCCAACTTGCACCATACAAATTTTAGACTGCCACACATCGCGCTCGTCGTTGCGCGCAGAAATTCCAACCATTGCCTCGGGACACCTTTCTCTAAAAATGTGGCATTCTGCTTGCATCATGTTTCTTTCTGCTTTCTCCGTATCAGGATTGACAGACGCAGCCGCTGTTTTTATGGGTGAATCGGATGGAGTATCGCAACTGCTCGCTCGCGCTCAATCCAGGATTTTCTACGATAAATTTCCCCGATTCGATTTTAGACGCTAAAATTTTAGCGCTACCCTGGGAAAAAGCGATCGCTCTTTGGTTATCCCGGTTTTCCACCCTGGAAAAGTTGCTTTTTATCCGGCTGCAACAATTAAAATTGCATAGTCATGTTGGAAACTCATTCATGCTCTTTTTTATTGGGATTTTCTTCAATGCTTATCCTTGGCAACCGATTTCAGACATTTGTTAATTAAAAACAATAAAAGTTTCTAAAAAAAATCCTAATGTTAGTGCAAAAGGCTCGATTTTTATGGCTCAAACAATAGCCTCAAAATTTTGAAAAATGAAGTTAAGTTAGGAGTGGTTTATGGCATCGGATAACGAGCTTTTTTATCGAGCGATCGCACTCAGGAGAGAAATCACTAGGGTTATTTTTTCATAAATCCTGCATTTTATCGAGTTGAGAAAATCACAGTTGAAACCATGCCCAGTTTGGGAACGAAACTAATCGAACTCTACACGCAGCTTGGCGGATTGGCGATCGTGGGACTTATCCTGGGACGTTTCTTGCCGTCAGTGGTGCCTTTGTACTTGGGAAAATTTTTATTTTGGGCGGGGATCCCGATCGCCGTGGTGGGATTCGTGCGCCGCAGCGACCTTTCCGGGGCAATTTGGCTGGCCCCGGCGATCGCTTGGGTGGCGATTCTCCTGGGAGCTTTCCTCAGTTGGGGATGGCTGAAAATCATGGGTAAGCGCCCGGAAAACAGTAGCGACGCCGATGCCCTTCCCGAACCTGCCGAGGAGTCCTGGAACACACCGCGACAAGGCAGCTTTCTGCTCTCCTCAATGGTGGGCAACACTGGCTATATGGGCTATCCGGTGATTTTGGCATTATTTGGCGATCGCTATTTCGCTTGGGCGCTGTTTTACGACTTGTTGGGCACTGTGGTGGGCGCTTACGGACTCGGAGTGGTTCTGGCGGCGGAATTTGGCGAAGGCGGGCATAAAAGCCCGGGAGAGCTGGCGCTGGCGATTGTGAAAACCCCCACCCTGTGGGGCTTGGGTCTGGGCTTGCTGATTCGCGATGTCCCTCTATTTCCGCCCCTGGAACAGAGCCTCGCCAGCTTTGGACGATTGGCGATCGCCGCATCTCTGGTACTCCTGGGCATGAGACTGAGCCAGTTGCACAATTGGAGCAGCATCAAACCCGCTTCGGTGAGCTTAGCCATCAAAATGCTCCTGGTGCCGTTGGCGTTAGGCATCGGTTTATTTCTATTCGACCTCCCTAGCGCCCCTCATTTAATCTTGGTGTTGCAGATGGGAATGCCCCCGGCGTTTGCTACCTTAGTGATTGCAGAAGCTTATAACCTCGATCGCGATTTAACCGTGACCGCTCTGGCCCTCGGCTCGATGGGGTTTTTGCTGCTTCTTCCCTTTTGGTTGTGGCTATTTGGCGTTTAATGGGGGCTAGTCGGTTCGTACTGCGCGGCGAGTTCCGCCGGAGTCATGCGCTCGTAGGGTTCAAACGGCTGGTGAATCCACGGATTATCGGGCAAGTAATCTACATAATAATCCGGCTTGACGATGGAATTGGCTTTGTACCAAATCACAGCAGTGCGGATTTCTTCAATCTCATCGCCATAGCGATCCCACAGCCATTTTTGCATTTCGCGCAAGGAAATCCCCGAATCTACTAGGTCATCTACTAATAACACCTGAGTGCCCAGGCGATCGCGGGTGGCGGTCAAGGTGGGGGCGATTTTTAGCGCTCCGCGCTCTTGTCCGCTCGGTCCGCCGTAGGAAGAAGCGGACACAATGGCCAAGGGGCGATCGTAAATCCGCGCCATTAAATCCCCCACCCGCAGTCCGCCTTTCGCAATGCAGACAATTTGGTTAAATTCCCAACCCGAATGATAGATTTGAGCCGCTAGACGCTCAATTTTTTGGTGGTACTCCGACCAACCGATGTAAAGGTCTGCCATAGCTAAGGCAACAATTCAACACCAGGACATGATAAAACAACAAAGGCAATAAACCAGCATAGCATACCCGCAAAGCGCCATTCTGTATGCCAAGATACGGATTGTCATATGGTAACAGGTCATGTGGTAACAGGTCATTGGTCATTGGTCATTGGTCATGTGGTAACAGGTCATTGGTCATTGGTCATGTGGTAACAGGTCATTGGTCAAATGACAAACCACAAATGACAAAGGACAAATGACAAAGGACAAAGGACAAAGGACAAAGGACAAATGACCAATGACAAAGGACAAATGACAAAGGACAAAGGACAAATGAAAAATGACCAATGACAAAGGACAAACTTCCGACTCTGCTGCTGAAAACGCCATCGCTGAGAAGCTGAGCTTTGGGACGAAATTGGCGTTTGGTGCCGGGGACCTCGGCACGGCGATGACGGCGAATATTATTGTATTTTACCTGCTGTTTTTCTTAACCGATGTGGCGGGATTGTCGCCGGGGTTGGCGGGTAGTATTCTGACGCTTTCCAATATTTGGGATGCGATTAACGATCCGATTGTGGGAGTGCTGAGCGACAAGACGCGATCGCGGTGGGGACGTCGCTATCCGTGGATGATATTTGGGGCGATTCCGTTTGGCATTTTCTTCTTTTTGCAATGGATCGTGCCACCGTTGAGCGAATGGGGTTTATTTTGGTACTATATCGCCATTTCTTTGTTGTTCAATACTGCCTACACGACGGTTAATTTACCCTACACGGCGTTAACTCCAGAATTGACCGAAGACTATGACGAACGGACGAATCTGAACAGCTTTCGCTTTGCCTTTTCCCTCGGGGGAAGTATTGTTTCGTTGCTGATCGGCAAAATTATTTTCGACCTGGTGGAAGATTCCCAACTGCGCTACATCTTGTTGGGGGGAATTTGTGCGGTGATTGCCGTATTGCCGATTTATTGGTGCATTTTAGGAACGCGCGATCGCCTGCAGCAAATGCAGCGGCAAAAACCCGAGGCGGAAGAACCGGTTTCTCTGCCGTTATTGGAGCAATTCCGCATTGTATTAAATAACCGTCCGTTCCTGTTTGCGATCGGAATTTACGTTTGTTCTTGGTTAGCATTGCAGGTGACGGCTTCGATTATTCCCTATTTTGTAGTCAGTTGGATGAACCTCCCGGAAGCGGCATTTCCTCAAGTGGCTCTAGCGGTGCAAGGAACGGCGTTGGTGATGCTGTTTTTTTGGAGTAAACTGAGCGATCGCTTGGGTAAAAAAGCAGTTTATTTTATGGGAATGAGCCTCTGGTTAATCGCCCAATTTGGCCTATTTTTCGTCCAACCGGGACAAAATCTCTTGATGTATTGCCTAGCAGTGATGGCGGGATTTGGCGTAGCAACCGCTTATTTAATTCCCTGGTCGATGGTTCCGGATGTTATCGATTTGGACGAATTGCAAACCGGTCAGCGTAGGGAAGGTATTTTCTATGCGTTTATGGTGTTGTTACAAAAAATCGGTCGCGGGTTGGGGTTATTTTTAGTGGGACAAGCGTTGGAATTTGCCGGTTATCTCGAGCGAGTGCCCGGGGAAGCGATTCCCCAACAACCGGAATCAGCACAGCTTGCCATTCGGATCGCGATCGCGCCCATGCCGGCGTTAGTGATTATCGGCGGTTTAATTTTAGCCTATTTCTATCCGATTACCCGCGATGTCCACCACAGTATTTTGCTGCAATTGCGCGAACGCAAACAGAGCAACGAACGAGCGTAGTGTAAAAAAGTATAGTAACTTCAACAAGCAGGCGATTGAAATCGCGCCTTCGCAGACACTAGGGTAGCCATGCCCGTTAGGGCTATAGCCCGCGTAGGCGGGCTAGGATCGTACACAGGTTCAGGGTACCGTGAGTGGTGGTTTAGAACGCCAACGGCTCACCCGGGAAAGATGGGGAACAATTAGACAATTGACAACCCCCTTACGATCGCCAAGGTTCCTCCCAAGGACCGCCGCCAGTTTCCACCCCACAGAGAGAACTTTGTGCTTGCAACAGGGTGCGCCATTGTCCCCCCACCCGCGATCGCAGAGTCAGCATCACCTCACCTTTCATGGTATCGCGACAGGCGATCGCCAACCCCTGTTGAGTCGGGGCACGCAGGGGAGTTCCCGGCAGATCCGCGTTCGCCCTCACTTCCACCTGCAAATCCCCCTTCGTCGCCTGCATTTCCCAGCGTCCCCAAGGGTCGATATTCCAACTCACCTGAGAATTCCAGGGGACGAACTCGTAGAACGCACCGCGATAGTGGAAACAAATCAACGCCACCGACTCCATCCACCACAGCACCCCGCGCCGTCCCCCACCAGCAGTTAGGGCCAGATCCGGTTCCTCATCAAAACAATTGCAATTGATCCAAAACCATTTTTCCGGAAAAGCGCCGCCCCAGTTTTTCTCGCTGTACGCCGGGGCCTCAGTAAATTCATAGCGGCGATCGCCCCACTCGATCCATCCCGTAGCCAAACCATGCGCCATCAAAATTTGCCATCCGGGTTCAAAAATCGGGAAAAACGAGAACAGACCCGCCGTAGAAAGCTGACCGCGAAAGCGATCGCCCCACCCATAAATCGGTTGAATCGCATACTCCCACTTGCAGCGCCGTTGAGTACCCGGATCGAATAACTGACCTTGATGCCACCTCGCCGTCGCTTGATACCCTTGTTCCAGATGACGCGCGAACTTTGTCGGTTCCAAATACTGCGGTTTGAGCCTTAAATCCGTTTTCCCCCAGTGACCCAGCGCCAGAGCGGTAGCGCTCGCCCAAAACCCCCGCACATCGGGAAAAGTCCGGCACAGATATTCATCATCCGGACCGAGAATTTGCGCCCCGCCGCCACTGTAAGGAGAATTGCCCGCCGGGTCTTCAATCGAATACATAAACGCAAACGTTTGGCGATCGCGCGGTAACGTCACCCGATAGTACCATCCTTCAAAAAAACGACCCTCAGAGCCATCCCAGTGATAGCCGCTGTGGGGAGTTTGTCGGTTCAGCATAGGAATTAATTGACCCAAAACTGGGCACAGAATCACAACAAAACGCCAGGGTGCCGATGATTTTGCTTGCCTTTTTGGGGAGAGGCGGAGCCTCAGAAAGAGCGTTCCCAGACGGGAGGGAACGAGTCAAACGAGTCAAAATAGCCCGCCTAAGCGGGCTTAGTCCCCACCCGCGCCAGCAAATCCAGCAAACCCAAAGCACCTCAACCACTATAATGATTGACAAACCGTTCCATCAGATAGAATTTGGGATAGAACCGTGACCGAAGCCAAAAGCTATAAAGATACCGTAAACCTGCCCCAAACCGGGTTTCAAATGCGGGCAAACGCCGTCAAACGCGAGCCAGAACTCCAGGAATTTTGGGCAGAGCATCAAATTTACCGAAAACTCTCGGAAAACAATCCGGGCGCACCCTTCGTGTTGCACGACGGCCCCCCCTACGCCAATGGTGCCCTGCACATGGGGCACGCCTTGAATAAAATCCTCAAGGACATCATCAACAAATACCAGTTATTGCAAGGGCGAAAAGTGCGCTACGTCCCCGGGTGGGACTGTCATGGTTTGCCCATCGAACTGAAAGTCCTGCAAGCGATGAAGTCCAAAGAGCGGCAAAATCTCACCCCCCTCAAACTGCGGCAAAAAGCCAGAGACTTTGCCCTAAAAACCGTAGAAGAACAAAAACAAGGCTTCCAACGCTACGGCGTTTGGGGAGACTGGGACAACCCCTACCTCACCCTCAAACCCGAATACGAAGCCGCACAAATCGGCGTCTTCGGTCAGATGGTACTCAAAGGCTACATTTATAGAGGACGCAAACCGGTTCACTGGAGTCCCAGTTCCCAGACAGCCCTCGCCGAGGCAGAACTGGAATATCCCGAAGGGCACACCTCTCGCAGTCTTTATGCCGCATTCCGGGTGACGAAACTCTCGGAAACCGCCGCCGCACTCGAACCCTACATGAAGCAACTGTGGGTTGCCATCTGGACCACCACTCCTTGGACGATTCCGGGCAACCTCGCCGTCAGCGTCAATCCGAAGCTGGAATATGCCGTGGTGGAAACCGAACCGGATTACAAAGTCGGATCCGGTAAATTCCTGATCGTCGCCGCCGAATTGGTAGAGCGCTTGTCCGCCACATTAGGTACGGAACTCACCGTCAAAACCAAAATTTCCGGTCAGGCGTTGGAACATTGCACCTATAAGCATCCGTTGTTCGATCGCGAAAGCGAAGTGGTCATCGGCGGCGACTACGTGACCACCGAATCCGGAACCGGGTTGGTTCACACCGCACCGGGTCACGGGTTGGAAGACTATCAAGTGGGTCAGCGCTACGGATTGTCGGTTTTAGCCCCAGTGGACGAACGGGGGAATTTCACCGCAGAAGCGGGGGAATTTGCCGGCTTAAACGTCCTAGACGAGGGCAATGCAGCGGTGATTGAGGCCCTGCAAAAGGCGAACTCCTTGCTGAAAGAAGAGCCATACGTTCACAAGTATCCTTACGATTGGCGCACCAAAAAACCCACCATTTTTCGGGCGACGGAACAGTGGTTCGCCTCGGTGGATGGCTTCCGGGAAGCGGTAATGAAGGCGATCGCCGACGTGCAGTGGATTCCGCCCCAAGGGGAAAACCGCATCACCTCAATGGTTGCAGAGCGATCGGACTGGTGTATCTCCCGTCAGCGCAGTTGGGGCGTTCCCATCCCGGTATTTTACGAAGAAGATACCGGCGAAGCCCTGATGAATGAAGAAACCATCGCTCACGTGCAGCAAATCGTGGCCGAACGTGGCTCCGATGCCTGGTGGGAACTGCCGGTGGAAGAATTATTGCCCGCATCTTATCGCCAGAATGGCAAAACCTACCGCAAAGGGACGGATACAATGGATGTGTGGTTTGATTCCGGGTCCTCTTGGGCTGCAGTGGCCGATCGCCGCTCGGAATTGCACTATCCGGTAGAGATGTATTTGGAAGGCTCGGACCAACATCGCGGCTGGTTTCAATCCAGTTTGCTCACCAGCGTGGCGAATAACGGTTTCGCTCCTTATAAAACCGTGCTGACTCATGGGTTTACCCTGGATGAAACCGGGCGGAAAATGAGTAAATCCCTGGGGAATGTGGTAGACCCTTATACTATTATTAATGGCGGGAACAATCAGAAAAAAGAGCCGCCTTATGGTGCGGACGTGCTGCGTCTGTGGGTGTCTTCGGTGGATTATTCCTCCGACGTGCCAATTGGGAACAATATCCTCAAGCAGTTGGCGGATGTGTATCGCAAAATCCGCAATACGGCGCGGTTTTTGTTGGGGAATTTACATGATTTCGACCCGGAAAAACATGCGGTTCCTTATGCGGAATTGCCGGAGTTAGATAAGTATATGCTGCATCGGATGACTGAGGTGTTTGGAGAAATCACCGAGGCGTTTAATAGCTATCAGTTTTTCCGGTTCTTCCAAACAGTGCAGAATTTCTGCGTGGTGGATTTGTCGAATTTTTATTTGGATATCGCCAAAGACCGTTTGTATATCAGCGGCGCAGATGCCTACCGCCGTCGTAGCTGTCAGACGGTGCTGGCGATCGCGGTGGAAAATCTGGCTAAAGCGATCGCGCCGGTCTTGTGCCACATGGCGGAAGATATCTGGCAAAATCTCCCCTATCCGACGCCCTCTCGGTCCGTGTTTGAAGCCGGTTGGGTGAAGGTAGATGCCGGCTGGAAAAATCCCGAGTTGGCGTCACACTGGCAAAAATTGCGGCAAATTCGCGGCGAAGTGAACCAAGTGCTGGAAAAAGCCCGTCAGAATAAGGCGATCGGCTCGTCGTTGGAAGCGAAGGTGCTGCTTTACGTTCCCGATGAGGAACTGCGGGAGCAATTGGTGCAGATGAATCCGGATTCTCGCGCCAGTCTCCTCCCACCCCCGCCGACTATCGCCGACGAGACGCCCGAACCACCCGCGCCGCCGGACACGCCGCAGCAATGGCAGGAGGTGTTGCAAAAGGTGACGGCATTTTTAGCCGAGTTTCCCCGCTATTTGAGTGAGTTTTTCTCCGGGTACAAGCGTCCCTTGGTGACGGTGGGATTGATGTTCGCCGCGATTGTCTCGGTTCTCGTCCTCGGGGCGATTGTGGATGCGATCGATGACCTTCCCCTGCTTCCCGGAATCCTGGAACTGGTAGGTATAGCATATAGTGCCTGGTTTGTCAAGCGCTATCTGTGGCGTGCGGCAAATCGTCAAGAGTTATGGGAAATGTTGGCATCGGCGAAAACCTATGTCATCGGAGAGGCAAAACCCGGTGAGGACCAGGAGGCGATCGCGCCACCTTCCCCCAAACTCACCGAACCCGTCACCCCAGAAGTGCCGCACATTCAGCCCGCGATTCGGGGGAATGGCGTGGACGAACTGCGCTATCTGTTTATCGCCTCCCAAGTGGAGGTGGTGGATAGTCCAGAACCCTTGAAAGGGGTGGAGTATCGTTCGGAAGCCGATTTCTTGGGGGTTGCTGTGGTCAAAGCAGAGGGCGAAAAATGCGATCGCTGCTGGAACTACTCCACCCACATCGGCGAATCTCCCGAAGACCCCACCATCTGCGAACGCTGCGTCGCCGCTTTAGCCGGTGAATTCTAAATCCTCGGGTGGGCATTATTGCCCACCTTACTCCCAATCAAGGGACGGGAAATGCCATCAATGAAGGTCTCTACAGGCGCAATTCCCCCCAAAATCCGCCTAGAGGCGCTATGAGATTGAGCGGAGAGGTTCGCATTGCCCACACCCTACATTGATTTCTACCTGCAAGGGCGATCGCCTTTTCCCCAAGTGCCCCCCATCTTGGGGTAAAATGTTCCCGCTCATTCCTTTACCTGAAAATCACCCCTATGCTTGGCGCGATCGCTGGTGACATCATCGGTTCTATCTACGAAGGTCACAATATCAAAACCAAACAATTCCCCCTGTTTGCCCCACAATGCCGGTTCACCGATGACACGGTACTCACGGTGGCGGTTGCGGATGCCATCCTCCACCACGCCGACTACGGATCTCTCATCAAATCCTACTACCGTCGCTATCCCTATGCCGGTTATGGTGGCAATTTTACCCGCTGGGGTCAGTCCGATACCTGCGCCCCCTATTACAGTTGGGGCAATGGTTCCGCAATGCGCGTCAGTCCCGTGGGCTATGCCTTCGATGACCTGGATACCACCCTCACACAAGCCAAATCCAGCGCGGAAGTCACCCACAATCACCCAGAAGGCATCAAAGGCGCACAAGTCACCGCCGCCGCTATTTTTCTCGCCAAACAAGGCGGCACAAAATCAGCAATTAAATCCTACATCGAGCAACATTTCGGTTATAATTTAACTCAAACTTTGGCAGAAATTCGCCCCTCCTATCGCTTCGATGTCTCCTGTCAGGGTTCGGTCCCCCAAGCCATTATTGCATTTCTCGAATCCACGGATTTCGAGGATGCGATTCGCAATGCAATTTCGATTGGCGGCGATAGCGATACCATTGCCTGCATTACTGGCGGCATCGCTCAGGCGTTTTATGGCAGCGTCCCAGACCCCATTGCCCGGGAAACGTTGCAGCGTCTGGACGACCCCCTGCGCCAGGTGATTTTTAGCTTTCAAAATCACTATGGCGGATGATGGTAAAATCCGCTATTTTAATTCGCGGTTCCTTCGTTCCCAGCATGAGCTGGGAACGCCCATCCCGAGGCGGATCATCTGCGCGATCGCGCGATCGCCTATCACTCCAAATTCACCAAATTTAACTTGTTCTTTTGCTGCTTCATATCCAGGATAACATTGAGTTTCTCCATCATTTCTTGGGTGAATTCTGCAAATGCTTTTGACCCGCGCGCGGTGGGATGAGTCAGCAATACGGGCAGGAAACTATCCACGGCTTTGGACACATTCACGTCAATCGGTATTCGGGTTTTGAAAATGCGGTTTTCGCCAAAATCCTCATACACCCGCTTCATTACTTGCCGATAATATCTACCGTTTAATAAATTGGCAGACATGGTAAAACCAATCCCCAGCATTTCTAAATTAATCGGATATTCTTCCTTATAACTTTCTCGCAATTGATTGATGCGCCGTTCGAGCAATTGGATGCCAATCAAGGAAAGGGGTTCGGGTTTCGCGGGCAGCAGGTAGAAATCACTGGCCACTAACGCACTGCGGGTTAACAGATTGTAACCGGGGGCGCAATCGAGAATGATAAAATCATAGTCTTTATCAATTGGCTGCAAAATGCCTTCGACTAAGATGCGCTCTAGCTTTTTCCAGACTTCTTGAAAGTTGTCTTTTCCCAGTTTTATTGCCTTGCGGTGCAGGACTTCGGAAACCATAAATTCATCGTACAGTTCCAGGTCTCCGGGCAATAAATCCAGCCCTTTGAGATTGCCAATGTAGGGTTTGATGATATCTTGAATCGGCAGGGTATTTTGAGGAAGGGGTTGGATAAAGTCGTTGACTAGGTATTTTAAGGTGCGCTTTTCTTTCCGCAGTTTAGAAAAGTCGTGAGGAGACACTAAACTCAGGGTGGCGCTGATTTGCGTATCGAGATCCACGACTAACACCCGCTTGTGAAAATCTTTAGCGAGAGACGCCGCTAAGTTCACGGTGAGGGTGGTTTTGCCCACGCCCCCTTTCATGTTAGCCGTTGCAATGATATGTGCCATAATTTCACTCCTCAGCCAGTTAGATGCACGAGCGGTTAACTTCGCCCCATTATGCGATATCGATAACAACTATAACGGAGCAGCAATGGGGGATCCTCGTCTGGGGTGTTTTCCCTCATCCGGAAATGTTCGGAGGGACTCCCGCAGTGGGATACCTACAGGGGGTAGCAAACCTCCCTTCCCGGTGGCGCGATCGCCTGAAAAATTCCGACTATCCTAACACATCTGTTCGATCGCCCTTTTCTTTCCCCCCGATCGCTCCTGCTCACCCAAATAGAAAACCCTCGGGGCTTCCCCCAGGGTTCCTCTGTTCGACCCACCCCCCTCGCCAGCGGGCAATCCCACTGGCACCTTTACGGCTTAAATCTGGCTAAATTTTCCCGGTTCGATGCTGAAGCGATCGCGTGACCCCTCACCTATCCCCCGGGGAGGACTGTGGTGGCTTTCCCCCACCTCGGGCTTAATGATGGCCCTGGGAAGCATTGGACATCCTCTGCACCGACTGGCGATCGCCGCCTCGCAGTCTGGATTCTTGCTTCACCCTCCCCGACATCGCCGCATGTTGCAAGGTCATAAACGCATTCAGGTCTTCGAGGTCATATTGGCTGCTGAGCAATTCTCTGAGCTGTTCTTCCGCTTCTCGGGTCAAATAACCGAGGGACAGCGCTTGTTCTACTAGCTCGCGAATTCGAGTCATGGTGATTTCCCCTTTGCTTGGCTTATAGCCGTAGTATCGCTTCTGTGGCCAAATTCCTCAGTGACCCGAATTTCCCGATTCCTGTGATGATTCTCGTAATGGCTTGTGAGGCTTTGGCGGGTTCTCAGGTGACGTTTTGCGGCGCTTTGGGTGATCTCGATCGCGCCGAATGCAAACGGTTTCGCGATCGCACACCGGCTGCACCCCCTGCGATCGCCCCGATTGGCGCGGGTGGATCCTCTCACCGGTGGGTTCCCCCCCGGGAGTCCTCTTCCCTGTCTATCAAATTTCCCTGACTTTGGCCCGGGATTTCATTCCCGCCCTGGGGTCGGCTCGCGAGTCGCTTCTGGGTATGCTAAAATCAGGATAGCTTTGGGGCTGTGGCTCAGTTGGATAGAGCAAGCGCCTCCTGATGAATCGGGCACCTTGGAGGAAACTCCAAGCGTGAATGTGGTCAAATTCAAGAAAGCCTACGTCCCCGGAGACGGTTTTTCTCAATTCTGTCTCCCGCCGATAAGGTAATCTTGAGCCAAGCCTGCCCTCGTCCCCCCGGTTGGGGTTAACAATCCCTGGCTTTCTCGGGGAACGCTAGTGCAGGAAGGTGCAGAGACTGGTTTGCAGGAGCTATTGCAGGATGGACTACGATGTCTCATCCAAAGTAGAGCAACGTGGCGTTCTGGCTGGCATGCTTTTGGGGAAGGGACGAAGAAGAAATCATAACTTCTTTATCCAACATTCCTCCACTCAAGAGAGCTATGTTTTATTCAAACAGCAGCTTCTCGAACAAATCACGCGATCGCCAGTCAAACTCCAACGCCGCCGGACAAAACAGGGCTACCCCCTGCTTCGTCTGGAACCGAAGTTGATTCCCCTGACCCGGGTTTTGGTGAAAAAACTGTATCGCGGTGGTCAACCCACCATCTCGCCGCAGTTCCTGAACCTGTTAACCTTGCAGGGAATCGCAATTTGGTTCCTCGATGAGGGGTCGAAGTCCTTTAAAAAAACAGACGGGAAAATTCATGCCCTCGAGGTTTACCTGAATACCTATCTGCCTAAATCGGAAAATGAGGCGATCGCCGCTTACTTTTCTCAGGTTTGGGGCATCCAGTGGGGACTCAGTAAAGCCTCCCGCGCTTACCGTCTGCGAATGGGAACCAAAGAATCGCGCCGATTTTTCGAGCTGATTCGCCCCTGTGTCCCGGAACCGATGCTCTACAAAATTAACCCCTCCGCAAACGGAACGGCCACCACCTACGGGCATCAAACTCCGCCTACGGTGAAGGAATAGTCCAGAAAGTGAGGAAACTCACACCAATCTGAAGCGCTAGGTCGCCGGTTCGAATCCGGCCAGTCCCGTTCTCTTCTCCCGCCCGAGTCTGCTACTCTTAAGAACGACAACTCGACTATCCGGGTGGGTCGCCGATTTTATCGCGCGATCGCCCCCGGGGGAAGGTTGCTCCTCTGCCCAGAATATAAACGGTTGGTAATTTGAGATATGGTCTGGAAGATCGGTCTGCACCGAAGACATGAGGCTAAATCGCGAACCTGGGGATCGAAAAGCAGATCGGCGATCGTGTTGCTATTAGGACTCGCGGCGGTGGGCTGGATCGGCTACAAGCAGCTCAGAGCTTATTTTGACGACCCCGACGCATTGCTAGTATTGGGGGGTGCCGTAGAACGAGAAGAATTTGCAGCAGAGTTTGCGCGACGACATCCAGAACTCGAGATTTGGATTTCCGGAGGAAGCAACCCGGAATATGCGGAATGGATTTTTGCCGAAGCGGGAATCGATTTGAATCGGTTGCATCTGGACTATCGGGCGGTGGACACGGTAACGAATTTTACCACCTTAGTGGATGAATTTAAAGCCCGAGGAATCGATCGGGTGTATTTGATTACCTCAGACGACCACATGCGCCGCGCCAGAGCGATCGCCGAAATCGTGCTTGGGAGTCGCGGGATTACCTACAAAGCATTGCCCGTCACCTCCGGGCGATCGCCCGAACCCCTGCAAAAAGCAATTCGCGATGGGGCGCGCGCCATTTTATGGGTGACAACCGGATATACCGGCGCGAGTTTTGGCCAACCGAAACTCCCAGAATCGGAAGAGGAGAATTGAGACCCGAGCAATTTTCAAGTGAGAATTGACAGAGCGATTGATTCTTCATTCTTCTCCTCACCGTAGGGTGGGTGACGCCGCCCATCCTATCCCGCATTTATCGCACAAGTGAAGCGCGGCGTCACCCACCCAGACGCGGGCGGCATATCATATCACAATTGTTCCTTGGCGAACCACCGTATTAATCCTTAAATTTTAATTGTTTCTCTCCGTTTAAGCAAAATGGCTGAAAACTCAGCCAAGAAATTGCCGATCGCGATTTAAACGCCTATAATAAAATTAACTTTTATTGAACTTTGAGGCACCATTTGTTGGAATTAAAAGGCCAATTCTGCGTGGTCTCCCATAGCTTTAACCTACCATGATTGACCCCAACCTCGTTACGGCAAACCGCGTTAACTTGACCAACTGCGATCGCGAAGCGATCCACATTCCCGGTGCCATTCAACCGCATGGGGTGCTATTGGTCTTTTCCGAACCAGAATTGCAGATTCAAAGACTCAGCAAAAACACGGAAGACCTACTCGGGATTCCAGCGGAAGAATGGCTCGATCGCACCTTAGCAGAGGTTCTGGGAAACGAGTGTGCCGAAACCATCAAACGATGCTTGTCCCATGACTTTTCCCATGTCAATCCCCTAAAAATCCATTTAAACGCGCCCAAACCGCAAACCTTTAACGGAATCGTGCATCGGTGGGCGGGGAATTGCATACTGGAACTCGAGCCGATCGCGGGAGAAACCCAGCGCGACTTTTTCCAATTTTATCAGATGACGCGAGGGCCGATCGTGCAAATCCAAAAAGCGGCGAACTTGTCAGAATTGTGCCAAGCGATCGCCGAAGAAATCCGCCAGATTGCCGGATTCGATCGGGTCATGGTGTATCGATTCGATGCCGACAAATCCGGAACCGTGATTGCCGAAGACAAGGAAGAAGATTTACCCAGTTTTCTCGGCTTGCACTATCCCGCCACAGACATTCCCGAACCCGCGCGCAGACTCTACGAACTGAGTTTACTGCGATTAATCCCCGATGTCAACTATCAGCCCGGGGAACTGCTCTCATCTGCTGCAGTGGCATCCGAACCGCTGGATCTGAGCTTATCCGGATTGAGAAGCGTTTCCCCCATCCATATAGAATACCTGAAAAACATGGGCGTTGCCGCTTCCATGTCCATTTCCTTGCTAAAAAACAAAACCCTGTGGGGATTGATTGCCTGTCATCATCAAACCCCCAAAATAGTCCCTTATGAAATTCGCACCGTCTGCGAATTTTTAGGGCAAGTCATGGCAATAGAAATTCCCGAAAAAGAACAACGGGAAGGATTGGACTATCAAATGAAATTAAAGTCCATTCAATCGCGGTTTATCGAAAAGATTTCTCAAGCGGACAACTTAGGAACTGGCTTAGTCGCAGATAGAAACGCCTTACTGAGCTTAGTGGGAGCGCAGGGAGCCGCCCTGTGCGTGGAAGGAACCTTAACCTTAGTGGGGAAAACGCCACAGGAAAGCGAAATTCAAGAATTAATCGAATGGGTGAAACCGCAAATCGAGAACGATATTTTTTGCACCAACGCCTTACCGACCCTGTATCCGGAAGCGGAAAGGTATAAAGAAATCGCCAGTGGCGTGCTAGTGCTGTGGATTTCCAAACTTCAAAAAAACTACGTAGTGTGGTTTCGCCCGGAAGTGCTAAAAAATGTGAATTGGGCGGGGAATCCAGTAAAAAACGGCAAAATTGAAGCCGATGGGAGCCTCACCTTATCGCCGCGCCAATCCTTTGAAAGATGGCAAGAAACCGTGCGATCGCATTCCTTACCCTGGCAACCGTGCGAAATCGAAGGAGCCGTAGAACTGCGAAGTGCTATTGTGGGAATCGTGCTGCGAAAAGCCGAAGAACTGGCGATGATAAATTTAGAATTAGAGCGGAGCAACAACGAGCTAGATGCCTTTGCTTACATTGCCTCCCACGATTTAAAAGAACCCCTGCGCGGGATTCATAACTATTCTAATTTCTTGCTAGAAGATTATGCCCCAGTGCTGGACGAAGAAGGGGTGACTAAATTAGAAACCTTGGTGCGGTTGACCGCGCGCATGGAAGATTTGATTAACGCCCTGCTGCATTTTTCTCGGTTGGGACGCGAAGAACTCTCGATGGAGCAAACCGATTTGAATAAAGTAGTAGAGAATGTGGCAGAAGTCTTGAGGATTAGCAAACCCGAGACCCAGGTAGAGCTGTGCATTCCCCGTCCGTTGCCCAAAATTTGCTGCGATCGCGTCTTAATTGAAGAAGTATTGAGTAACCTGATTGGCAATGCACTTAAATACAACAAAAATGGCGAAAAACGAGTCGAAGTGGGGTGGTTTGTCCGGGAAGAAAATCCCCCCGGGGGCGATCGTGAAGACGCCGGGGCGCAGTGGGATACCGAGGAAAGTGCCATCGGGTTTTACGTCCGAGACAACGGGATTGGGATTCGCGAACGGCATATTGACAGCGTGTTTCGCTTGTTCAAGCGCCTGCACGCCCCGAGCAAATACGGCGGGGGCACGGGAGCTGGCTTAACAATTGTTAAAAAAATTATCGAACGTCACGGGGGCAAAATCTGGGTAGAATCGACATACGGAAAAGGCAGTACCTTTTATTTCACCCTAGCCCAGTAACGAACAATGGTAGAGTTGAATGGCGATCGCAATCTCAGCGCCCCCCTGCTGGTCGTAGAAGACAGCGACGAAGATTTTACGGCTTTAACCCGGGTCCTCAACAGTTGCGGATTTACCGGGGAGATTTATCGAACCAGCGATGGGGATGAAGCGTTAGATTTTCTCTACCATGAAGGAGAATACGAAAATCAGGCCAACGCTCCCCGTCCGGCGTTAGTGCTAATCGACTTGAATTTGCCCGGAATCGATGGACGAGAGGTGATTGAGGAAGTCAAGCAACATGAGGAACTGAAAACTATTCCGATGGTAGTGCTGACCACTTCTTCGAGTCCGAAAGATATCGAAACTTGCTACAGATATGGGGCGAATAGTTATATGCTCAAACCCATCGGCACCCAGGCATTAAAACAATCGATTCAGTGTTTGATGGATTACTGGTTGAAAACGGCAATTTTACCAAATGGGGTGCAGAAATGACCGAGGCGACGCGCAGCATTTTGCTTGTGGATGATTCTCCCGAAGACCGGGAAATGTATCGACGGTATTTGCTCAGAGATGACCGATATAATTATCGCATTTTAGAGTGCGAGTTGGGGGAAGAGGCGCTAGAATTATGCGCCGCACAGATGCCCGATGGGATTGTCCTGGACTTCAGGTTACCGGATATCGATGGGGTGGAAGTCATCGAAGAATTAAAAGCGCAAACCGGCGAAAGGGAACTGCCGGTGGTGATGCTAACCGGGCAAGGAGATGAAGCGATCGCCGTGCAGGTGATGAAAAGCGGTGCCCAAGATTATTTAGTGAAAGGAACCCTCACGCCGGAGAATTTGCGGCGGGCCATTCACGGTGCCGTCGATCGCACGCGCCTGAAGCGACTACTGCAAAAACAGCAAGAAAAACTGCGGTTAATCGGCGCGATCGCCCTGCGGATTCGCTCCTCATTGAATCTTAACGAAATTCTGCAAAATAGCGTCACCGAAGTGCGGGACATTTTAGCCTGCGATCGGGTGGTGGTTTATCAGTTTAACCCCGATCTGAGCGGCACCATCGTTGCCGAATCCGTGGAGGCGGGCTATTCCTCAGCAATCCATTGCCAAATTAAAGACACTTGCTTTCAAACTGGAGCGGGAGCGTCTTATCGCCAGGGAAAAAAGCAGGCCATTTCTAACATTTACGAGGCGGGATTGACCGAGTGCCACATTGAATTGCTCGAACGATTTCAAATCAAAGCCAATCTGGTAGTGCCGATTTTAATTCTTGCCGATGTCACTGCATCCACCCCACAGCTTTGGGGATTGCTAATTGCCCATCAATGTCGAGACTTTCGCCAGTGGGAAGCGGAAGAATTGGACTTGCTCGATGAATTGGCGGTGCAAATTGCGATCGCCATTCAACAAGGGGAACTGTTCGAGCGATCGCAAACCGAAATCGCCCAGCGCCAGCAAACCGAAACCCAATTGCGACAGGCGCAACAGGACCTTTTCCAGGTCAACGAAGCGTTAGAAAATCGCGTGGAAGAGCGCACCCAGCAATTGCAACGCGCCACCGAAAACCTCCGCTTTCATATAGAAAATTCTCCCCTGGCGGTTATCGAATTGGATCGGGACGGTAGAATCGAGCGATGGTCGGAACAAGCAGAACTGATGTTTGGTTGGAGTGCTGCTGAAGTGGTGGGCAAAACCCCCTGGGACATTCCCCTGATTTACCCAGAAGATGTAGAACAGGTCAATACCAATATAGCCACACTACTCAATCGAGAAATCCCCCGACTGGTTCACCACCACCGCAATCGCAAAAAAACCGGAGAAGTGATTCATTGCGAGTGGTACGTCTCTGCTTTGTTCGACCCGCAAGGGAATTTAATTTCGATTTTATGCCAAGCTCAGGATATCACAAATCGCCTACGACTGGAAGCGAAAATCCGCGAGAGCGAGCGAAAATTTCGCGGAATTTTCAATCAATCCTTTCAATTTGTGGGATTGCTGCACCCGGATGGTACGGTAATCGAAGCCAACCAAACCGCTTTAGACTTTGCCGGGATTGCCCTGTCCGATGTAGTGGGTCGGCCATTTTGGACAACCCGATGGTGGCAAATTAACCCAGAAACCCAAGCGCAATTAAAAGCGGCGATCGCCCGAGCGGCTCGGGGAGAAACGGTCAATTATGAAGTGGATGTCATCGGAAAAAACGATAAAATAATCGCCCTGGATTTTTCCCTAAAACCGATAAAAGATGAGTCGGGTAAATTGGTATTATTAATTCCGGAAGGTCGGGATATAACCGAGCGCCAACAGGCCGAAAGTGCCCTGCGCGAAAGCGAAAGACAACTACAGGCGATTCTAGATAATTCCACTGCCGTAGTGTATCTTAAAGATATGGACGGGCGATTTTTGAAGGTAAATCGAGAGTTTTTGAACCTGTGTGAGAAGCGCGAAGCCGAGGTAATTGGGAAAACCGATTACGAGCTTTTTTCCCGGGAAATCGCCAATGCATTTCGAGACAATGACGGCAAAGTATTGCAAGCGCGCAAACCCTTGCGATTTGAAGAACAGGCTTCCCATGCCGATGGCAGGATTCATACGTATATGTCCGTGAAGTCGGTACTCTACAACGATCGCGGCATTCCCTATGGCATTTGCGGGTTGTCCACAGATATTACCGAAGCCAAACAAGCCGAAGAGGCATTGCGCCGCAGCGAAGAACGATTTCGCTTGTTGGTGAATCAAGTGCCGGTGGGGATTTTTCAAACCAACGCCGAAGGCGAATGCGTGTTTGTCAATTCCCGGTTGGTGGATATGATGGGAGTTTCCGCCGCAGCAGTGATGGGGCGGGAGTGGGAGAAGATCCTGCATCCGGACGATCGCGATCGCGTCATGGCTGAGTGGTTCGCCACCTTCGCCATCAGCGGGGAATTTGCCACAGAATATCGCTTAGCGAGACCGAGCGGGACAATTGTGTGGGTAGTGGCCTCTGCGGTGCCCCAGCGCGATGGTGCCGGGGTGGTAACGGGCTATTTCGGCACGATCGCCGACATCAGCGATCGCAAAGCCGCCGAAAAAGAACTGCAAGAGGGGGAACTCGCCCTGCGCTCTTTGTATAAAGTCGCTTCCTCTAGCTCCCTCACTTTCGAGCAGCGCCTGCAACGACTGTTGGCGATGGGACGGCGGCACTTCGAGCGCGAAATTGGCATGTTAGCCCGCATCCAGGGAGACAGTTACGAGGCGATCGCCGTGCAAGCAAGTCAGGACTTTCCCTTGCCCCTGCAAGCCGGAACCCGGTTTCAAGTCGCAGCGGATTTGGATGGCGAAACCCTTCTCACAGTGCCCGCCACTGCCATAGAAATCCAGTCTGATGCCGTTCTCTCCGATAGCACAACCCCTGACAATCCACCCACCACAACAATTAAAATCAAAGGGGACATGAATGCCAGGGCGAGGGTCGCTGGTGAAGAACGGGCGATTTTGAGCTTTTTCAGCCTGGAAGACAAACCCCCGCCGTCCCGGCGAGATATCCAACTGTTAAAATTAATGGCACAGTGGGTCAATAACGAACTAGACCGCAGCCACGCCAAAACCGCCCTCGAAAATCAGATGAAACGAGTGTTGCTGCTGGAGAAAATTAGCCGCAAAATTCGCTCCAGTTTGGATATACAGCATGTTTTTACCACCGCAGCCAAACAACTTGGCGAAGCGTTTAATGCAAGTCGCTGTCACATTCACTGGTATCAAGAACATCCTCACCCAATCCTGCCAGTAGTAGCAGAATATTTAGCGCCGGGATGGGATTCCACGAGGGATTTTGTCGTTCCCGTGGAAGGAAACGTTCATGCAGAAAAACTGTTAGCCCAGGATGCAGCGATCGCCTCCGATAATGTGTATGCCGATCCGCTGTTAAAAGCAATGGAACCGATTTGCCAAAAGGTAGGTTTGCACTCCATACTAGCGGTGCGAACTTCATACAAAAATCAGCCCAATGGCGCGATCGCCTTGCAACAGTGCGGAGAATTTCGCCACTGGACGGTGGATGAAATCGAACTGCTCGAAGCAGTAGCCGATCGCCTGGGAATTGCGATCGCTCAAGCCAAACTTTTAGAACAAGAAAAACAATTTAGCCAAGAACTTGCCCAGCAAAATGCTGCCCTAGAAAAAGCCCGCCAACAAGCCGAAGTCGCCAACCAAGCGAAAAGCCAATTTTTGGCCAATATGAGCCACGAATTGCGAACCCCGCTCAATGCCATTCTCGGCTTTACGCAAATCCTGCTGCGCGACGCTACCCTGTCCGCAGAACAGGACGAAACCCTAAAAATTATCAATCGCAGCGGCGAACATTTGCTCTCCTTAATTAATGACGTGTTGAATATGTCAAAAATTGAGGCAGGACGAGTGACGCTCAACGAAACTAACTTTGATTTGCATCATCTGCTCGACTCGATTGAAGATATGCTGAAAATCAAAGCCGCTGGGAAAGGATTGCAATTGATTTGCGATCGCGCTCCCGAGGTCCCGCAATACGTGAAAACCGACGAAAGCAAACTGCGCCAAGTGCTGATTAATCTGCTGAGCAACGGGATTAAATTTACCGAAAGCGGCGGCGTTAGCCTGCGAGTCGGCGTGGTAGAATGGCCGAGGGAAACTGCAGATTTGGAACCGACTTCTGCCACTGTGGGTTCGCAAAATCACTCGGGTTTTTCATCGCCTTCCCAGTATCGGTTGCGGTTTGAAATCTCCGATACCGGTCCGGGAATTGCCCCGGCAGAGATTAACAGTTTGTTCGAGCAATTCGTGCAAACTGAAAGCGGTCGCCAATCTCAAGAAGGTACCGGATTGGGGTTGCCCATCAGCCACGAATTTGTGGCATTAATGGGAGGAGAAATTCAGGTGAGGAGTACCCTGGGAGCGGGCAGTACCTTTACCTTTGATATCTCGGTTGAGCAAGTTTGCGGGGGGGATATCCTCGGGAAAACTCCCCCCAAGCGAGTGACAGCCCTGGCCCCGGAAAGCAGGGGGTATCGCATTTTAGTGGTGGAAGATAACCCCGAAAGTCGCGAATTGCTGGTAAAGTTATTGCAGTCGGTGGGCTTCCAGGTACGCGATGCGGCAAATGGTCAAGAAGCGATCGCAATTTGGGACAGGTGGTCCCCCCATTTGATTTGGATGGATATGCGGATGCCCGTGATGAACGGCTATCAAGCCACTCAAGCCATTAAAGCCAGCACCAAAGGTCAGGCAACCACCATCGTCGCCTTAACCGCCAGCGCGTTTGAAGAAGAACGGGCACTGATTTTGTCTGCCGGCTGCGATGACTTTCTGCGAAAGCCATTCCGAGAAGCGGATTTGTTTGAAAAGATGGCAGAACATCTCGGCGTGCGGTATATCTATGAGGAGGAGGATTTATCGGCGTTATCCGAGTCCCAGGCGATGCCTGTAGACTTAAACCGGGAGGCGATCGCGCTCATGCCCGAGGAATGGATCGCTCGGGTTTACGACGCCGCGTTTCGCGTCGATGAAGATCGCATTTTGGAATTGCTCGAAGAAATTCCCGAATCCCAGTCTGCTTTAGCCGCCGCTTTAGCAGATTTAGCCAACAATTTTCGTCTGGATAAAATTATTGAATTAACTCAACCGGAAACACCATGAATGGCAACCTAGAATCTAACTCCGTAACTGCCAATATTTTAGTCGTCGATGACAAACCGGATAACCTGCGGTTGCTTTCTGCCCTGTTGGGCGATCGCGGTTACAAAGTCCGACGGGCGATTAACGGCCAACTGGCATTAAATGCCGCATTTGCCGAACCGCCCGACCTGATTTTGCTCGACATTATGATGCCAGAAATGAATGGCTATGAAGTCTGCCAGCAGCTCAAATCCGACCCGCGCACTAACCCCGTGCCGGTGATTTTTCTCAGCGCGTTAGATGATGCATTTGATAAAGTGAAAGCCTTTGAAGTGGGCGGAGTAGACTATATCACCAAACCCTTTCAATTTCCCGAAGTTCTCGCCCGGGTGGAAAATCACTTGAACCTGCGACAACTACAGCAGCAAACTGAGGAGCAAAAGGAACAATTAGAATCCCTCAATCGCGATTTGGAAGCTAAGGTAGAAGCGCGCACTGCAGAACTCAAACGCAAAAATGCGGCGTTACTCCAGTTAGAGGTGCAGTTGCGCGACGCACTCGCCCAAGAAAAAGAACTCAGCGATATGAAAACGCGAATTATTACCACGATTTCCCACGAGTATCGCACCCCTTTAACTACCATTGCTTCTTCCGCCGAACTGCTAGAAGCCTATCGCCATAAATGGGACGAACAAAAGCAGCTCAAGCATTTTAATCGGATTCAAAGCGCCATCAAGCACATGACCAACTTAGTGGAAGAGGTGCTGTTTATCAATCGCGCTGAATCGGAAAAGCTCGACTTTTATCCGGTGGATTTGAACTTGGAGAAGTTCTGTAGCGAAATTGTCGAAGAAATTCAACAACCGAATCGCGAGAAATATCAAGTCAAGTTTATGCCGGATGCAGGAGAGGTCAATGCCCAATTCGATGCCAAACTCCTGCGGCAAATTCTGACGAACTTGCTGTCGAATGCAATTAAATATTCTCCCGAAGGGGGTGTGGTGGAATTGCACCTCTCTCGCGACCCCGAACAGGTGGTTTTCCAAGTCCGAGATGAAGGCATCGGCATTCCTCCAGAAGACCAAGAAAAGTTGTTTCAGTCTTTCAGTCGCGCCAGTAATGTGGCCACGATTCAGGGCACCGGTTTGGGACTGTCAATCGTGCAAAAATGCGTGGAGTTACATGGAGGAAAAATTTCTGTGGACAGTCAACTGGGGGTGGGAACGACTTTCACCGTCTGCTTGCCGGTGAGTTAAATTGGTCATTGGTCATTGGTCAATTGTTATTGGTCAATTGTTATTGGTCAATTGTTATTGGTCAATTGTTATTGGGGTTTTGGGATAGGTTAAGTCCGATAAAGGATTGTGGTTTGGAGGGGGAGGGAAGTGCTGCGTTCTGATGTCTGAAGGATAAAGTAAGTCGATAAAATGGGAATCAGAGAATTGGGCGAGAAGCGATCGATTTTTTTTTAACCCCCAATGCTGTTGACATGGGGGAGAAAACAGGGTACAAAACTAACAACAGGAGGCAACGAACGTGAGCGATCGCGAATTTCAAGCCCTATCCACGCAACGCAATGCCAATCGGGCGATCGTGCTCGGGCAAATTATCGAGTCGGAATGGTATCGCATCCTGCGAGAATTGGATGGACTCGATGTGGACGCCGGGGAAGTGGCAAAAGCTGCCAGGTTAATCGGGCAATATGAGATATTAGATAAGTTAATGGCAGCATTATCGGAAGGAAGTTTGGCATCAGATTATGAAATCGAAGCCCAATGGCGTTCCGAACTCATCGAACGAGTGGTGGAAGCATTTGAACTGAATGCCAAAACCACATCCGAACCGCGACGCTATCGCAGTTTGGCGCAACAGGTAGCGGAAGCTTGTGGTTTAGAGGCGATCGAAGAATAAGGTGAGTGGGGTCATTGGTCGATGACCAATGACCGATGACTAGCGATCGGTAGCACACCAATGGCCTAAAGGTTCCACTGTGGCGCGATCGAGTAATTGTGCAATTTGCTCTGCAGCACATCCATATTGAGACGATAATAATCGCTCAGCTTCCTCGGTTGCTGCTGCAGCAGAAACCCCAAAGGTCATAATTTCTTCATTTTGATTACCCGTGAGGCTTTCAATGGGAACAATGCAGCTATATTGCGGTTCGTTTCGTCTGACCTCTTGCACCATGTTTGTCTCCTCAATTCACGTAGAGTTTTCAGGCATTTTAACACAGAAAAATTCCCACCTCCTCCCGCTTCCCCCGAGATTAAAAGAATCGGAAAGCCGATAAAGTGAAAACAACCGGATTTCCGAGTAGCGGAGAGAAGCGCCGAAAAATCATTCGGTGGGCGCGCCTTCTCCCACGGGATTTTCTGCTTCATTTACCTCGATTTCTGACTCGGATTCAGCGGAAGTTTCCGGATCGGTTTGCGCCTCGGTTTCTGAATTAGCGGAAGTTTCCTCATCAGTTTGCGCCTCGGTTTCTGTCGCGGCGGAAGCGTCTTCCTCGGTGTCCGCTTCTGCTTCTTCCACCTCGGGTTCGGGGTCTTCTAATTCGATATCCAGTTTAGCCAATTCTGACTCAGAGAGTCGATCGCGCAACAACTCAGCCACCCGTTGGCGCACTTCCTGATGGCGTTCTACCCCTTCATAGGTCAATCGATTGTAACCGCCGCCTTCGATGAGGGTTTCGAGATAGGTAATCCGCTCTTTTGTGGGGGGGTGAGAGGACATAAACTTCCAAAAGGAACTGCCTTCCCCATACTCTTGTTTCAGCTTCACCATCAGATTTCGCAACCCATCCGCCGCATAGCCCGCCGAAGTGAGCAATCGAGTACCGAGAACGTCTGCTTGTCGTTCCATATCGCGGCTGTAATCGAGAACTAGCAGATTGGTTAACGTGCCGCCAAAGGGAAAATAGCGCGTCATGCTGCCCAGCAAGTTACCGTGAGTCACCATTTGGAAGCCGTGAGAGAGAACGGTGTGAGCCAGTTCGTGGGTAATCAAGCCGGCTAATTCGGCTTCCGAGTCGGAATGCAATATGGCACCGGCATTCACGAATATTTTGCCTCCGGGAAGGGCAAACGCATTCAGGTTTTTATCTTTGATGACGTAGAATTCGTATTCAAAATCATCGCGCCCCGTGACTTTGGCCAGTTTGTGACCCATTTCTCGCACGTAGCTGAGGACTTCTTCATCTTCCACCATTTCCAGGTGTTCGATCGCGTCATTGGCCACACTTTCGCCGATATCCGATTCCCCCCGGGCCAGCATGACCAAGGTTTCCACCGCCGACAGCGCGCCGAGGGGATTGCCAGTGAGTGCCACACCGATCGCCCCGGTGACCACATTGCCGATCGCATTGCCGGCAATTAACTCCCGAATGTGCGAGCGGAATTTCCCGAAGTTATCGTCGGCTAATTGCAAAAACTCCTCAGACTCCGGATGTTCCGGGTTGAGTACCGCAAATTGTCGCGCTGCGATCGAGGCTTCCAGCCATTGTTCCGTATTTGCCAGGGCGGAAACTTTGGCGCGGATGAGTTCGGGGCGATCGGGATACAAGGTGGTTGCCCGTTCTAGCACTTCCACCGCTTTTTCCGGTTCTTCATACTTTGTATGGGCTTGTGCGAGTAACAGATGACCGGGAATGAATTCCGGTGATTCTTCCACCAGGAACTCTAAGGGTACGAAAATCCCCGATTCGAGATTTTTTTCCCATCCCGCTTGGGCTTCGCGCCAGTAAACTTGCCCCGCCGGGGAGAGTTGTTCGCTCTGTGTGGTGGCGTCTGGAAGGCTGGCGATCGCATCGTGTTCTCCCGTTTCGGAAAAAGACGGTTTCACCTCGCGATACAAGGCTTCCGCCGCCGCAATGTCTCCCGCGATATACAGTTCGTCTGCTTGTGCGAGTACCTCCAGCCGATGCCGTCTTTGTGCTAGCCGTTCCGCTTCTTCTGGATCCGTCGCCGCTTCGGTATCCTCTGACTCCCTGTCTTCTGCTGACTCGTTCTCTGCTGACTCCCTGTCTTCTGCTGACTCGCTATCTGCATCACTGGCTGACGTCGGGTCCTCCTGAGCTTCGGAATTGTCCGCTTCGGGGGTATCCGCCTCACTGGGTAAGGTGGAACGAGTGTCGGTTTGGGTCAGCAAGGGGTCTTCGGTGACGGAAACCTCCGCCAGCGCTGGGGTTGTCGCCGGAAACAACAGGCTGAGGCTAATGAGTAAGGCATTCCAAATCGGTTTCATAGCAGCAGTTTTCCTTTATAATTTTTGCTGAAAATATTTCACCCGGTTTGGGGGTTTTAGTGGCTGACTCTTTCTATTGTAGATTTTTCAGGCTAAATCGTGGGTGTCGCCACAGGGATTTTTCCCCACCTCCTCCATAAATGGGCAAAATTCCCCTGCTGAAAGCCGCATTTGGCCTTTTTTCTCCCCTAAAAACATCACCTCCACCCCCAGGTTGCCCCGCTTTTTGTATCTGACCCAAGGATTCTCCCACCGCTTCGGCGCTTTAGCGCCAAAATCTGCGGCGTTTAGTGATTCCCGGGCTGAGCGGTTCTGCCATTTTCTATGTTTGCGTTACTCATTGGTTCGTATTTTTCCCGATCCAAAATTTTGGCGCTTTTGACACGCAATTTACTCATTGTCCGCAGGGGCATTGCCTTGTGATTATATTTCCTCATCAGGTTTATTCTGGCTACAGGGTCGCGGTCAAATTGAAGAAATATTTCGGAAAAAGTTCTTGACTTTTCTGCCAGTTTGGGGTATTCTTTTATTGTGGGAATCTGTGCCGCCATATATATAAGCCTTTTGGGAGCCTGCAGGGAAAATCGCCGGAAATTTTCCCCGCTTACTGGCTGCGATCGTCCATCCCCTCGGTTTCAATCCCTGAAAGGGATTAGGAGAAATTGAGACAATGCTTCAGCCAGGGGAGATGCAGCTTCAATTCCTGTTTCAATCCCTGAAAGGGATTAGGAGAAATTGAGACGGCGGCGCAGAGTCTAGCGGCGGCAATCAGGGCTCAGAGTTTCAATCCCTGAAAGGGATTAGGAGAAATTGAGACGGCAGGGCGATCGCCACTGGTGGCTCGGCAAGTTATTAGTTTCAATCCCTGAAAGGGATTAGGAGAAATTGAGACAAATAGCTTGTCGAGAATTGAAGCAAAATAGCGATGTTTCAATCCCTGAAAGGGATTAGGAGAAATTGAGACCGGTCGAGATAAGTCGCCCAGCAATTGACTTATCCTTGTTTCAATCCCTGAAAGGGATTAGGAGAAATTGAGACAAATACGGCACTATGCCGGCATTGCATTGGCCGAGTTTCAATCCCTGAAAGGGATTAGGAGAAATTGAGACTTAAAAAGGCAAAAACTATTGCAGTAGAGCTGCAAGAGTTTCGTATCGTTTCAATCCCTGAAAGGGATTAGGAGAAATTGAGACTACCAAAAAATGTGGCAGTCCGAATTGGTAAGCTGTTTCAATCCCTGAAAGGGATTAGGAGAAATTGAGACGTAATTGTGGAATTCCCTCCCTCCGGGCTTTTGGTTCGTTTCAATCCCTGAAAGGGATTAGGAGAAATTGAGACCCTCGAGTCTTTTTGTAAGCTGTACAAAATAGTAGCGTTTCAATCCCTGAAAGGGATTAGGAGAAATTGAGACGCGGTCTGGCCGGAAAGTCTGCCGCGAACGCGCTAACCTGTTTCAATCCCTGAAAGGGATTAGGAGAAATTGAGACTTGCTGCCGCCGCTTCGCACTGCTTAGAGGAGGGGTTGTTTCAATCCCTGAAAGGGATTAGGAGAAATTGAGACGAGACAACCCCGATTTGATAGCCCAGTACCTCAAAGTTTCAATCCCTGAAAGGGATTAGGAGAAATTGAGACGCTTGGTTTGCTGTTGAGGCAAGCGGCAGAAATTGAGGTTTCAATCCCTGAAAGGGATTAGGAGAAATTGAGACCGCATTTGCAAAGCACTGTGGAAAATACATAAACAGTTTCAATCCCTGAAAGGGATTAGGAGAAATTGAGACCGGTCCTTCCGATTTGATGGATCGCTACGAAATCAAAAAAGTTTCAATCCCTGAAAGGGATTAGGAGAAATTGAGACCCTAATGGCGCTGTCAAAATAAACGGAAAATATTTGTTTCAATCCCTGAAAGGGATTAGGAGAAATTGAGACCTGCTGTCCCCTATCTTCTGGATTGAATTGAGATGGTTTCAATCCCTGAAAGGGATTAGGAGAAATTGAGACACCCCCGCCACCGCTGCAGCAAGCCGGGGATTAGTTTCAATCCCTGAAAGGGATTAGGAGAAATTGAGACCAGGGAATTTCCAAATCCTCGCCCATGGAAAGGGAAAGTTTCAATCCCTGAAAGGGATTAGGAGAAATTGAGACCCGCGACCGCACCCGCGACCGCGCGACCGCACACACGTTTCAATCCCTGAAAGGGATTAGGAGAAATTGAGACTAGCGGGGAAGGAAACCCACAAGCCACCGGGAACCGGTTTCAATCCCTGAAAGGGATTAGGAGAAATTGAGACCTTCACGTAGAATTTTCCCCAGTTTGAGGTATGAGTTTCAATCCCTGAAAGGGATTAGGAGAAATTGAGACTTTTTGGTAATAGCAAAGACTACTACAAAGCAATAGAAGTTTCAATCCCTGAAAGGGATTAGGAGAAATTGAGACTCGGATTCGGATTACGCTCGAATTTTTAAATGCCTGTTTCAATCCCTGAAAGGGATTAGGAGAAATTGAGACCTCTCAACTCGCCTCAGTTTTTTGCGCTTGTTTCAATCCCTGAAAGGGATTAGGAGAAATTGAGACACTTAAGTGGCTATTCGCCACTTCCTGGCTGCTTTCGTTTCAATCCCTGAAAGGGATTAGGAGAAATTGAGACTCGGGGGTGGGTGGGTGGGCGCCCGCCGGCGAAGCGGTTTCAATCCCTGAAAGGGATTAGGAGAAATTGAGACACGGTGTACCTCGTTTTCTTCCATTATAGCAGGTCGTTTCAATCCCTGAAAGGGATTAGGAGAAATTGAGACAGGAAAGAAAAATGACGAGACTAGAAGTTTTTGGAAAGTTTCAATCCCTGAAAGGGATTAGGAGAAATTGAGACTTTTCTCTTTTTTCCCCCCTTGCTATTCCGCGTAGTTTCAATCCCTGAAAGGGATTAGGAGAAATTGAGACAATCTACCGAGCCTCAGTTTCAAATGGAGGAGGAAAAGTTTCAATCCCTGAAAGGGATTAGGAGAAATTGAGACCATCCCACCGTTGTCCGATGACGAATGGGACGACGTTTCAATCCCTGAAAGGGATTAGGAGAAATTGAGACCGAGCGCCGCAGCGCGGAGCACGCGAAGCGAAAAGTTTCAATCCCTGAAAGGGATTAGGAGAAATTGAGACAGAGAGCGCTGGCAATTGCCAAGCAGTTAGGGTTTGTTTCAATCCCTGAAAGGGATTAGGAGAAATTGAGACTATTGGGGTCCAGGACCATGCGGGCAATATCTCTCTCGTTTCAATCCCTGAAAGGGATTAGGAGAAATTGAGACTGATGATCCGACGCTGTAAGGGTTGCTCTCGGGGAATGTTTCAATCCCTGAAAGGGATTAGGAGAAATTGAGACCCCTTGACTGCCGGGGGCGTCCTCCCCAATAGCGCGTTTCAATCCCTGAAAGGGATTAGGAGAAATTGAGACCCTGTCTTCCCCGGGCGATCGCGCTTCTGTGTTGGTTTCAATCCCTGAAAGGGATTAGGAGAAATTGAGACTCGGACGGCTTTCGGTGGGAATGCGATCGGGCAGTGTTTCAATCCCTGAAAGGGATTAGGAGAAATTGAGACCCATCACCTCAAATCTGCCGCCCATCTCAGCAATCGTTTCAATCCCTGAAAGGGATTAGGAGAAATTGAGACGTGATTAATCCCGGTTGCGATTTAGCCGCGTTAGTTTCAATCCCTGAAAGGGATTAGGAGAAATTGAGACCAGTTGCAATGCGAGGCTCAGGAACTATCTCTAAATAGTTTCAATCCCTGAAAGGGATTAGGAGAAATTGAGACGCGACACCTTCCTCCGTTGCGTCTAAGCAATATAGTTTCAATCCCTGAAAGGGATTAGGAGAAATTGAGACAAGGCTGGGTTAAGGCGTATACGGCCTTATTAGGTTTCAATCCCTGAAAGGGATTAGGAGAAATTGAGACTTTTTTCGCCCTTCTAGCTCCGTGTCCAAGAGCCGTTTCAATCCCTGAAAGGGATTAGGAGAAATTGAGACTGATGGACGTAAGTTCTCACCCAATGCATATCTAAAGTTTCAATCCCTGAAAGGGATTAGGAGAAATTGAGACATGAATTTCGCTCAGATTACACGGATGGAGGGGATGTTTCAATCCCTGAAAGGGATTAGGAGAAATTGAGACAGTGGGGTCTCAGAGAAGTCTCTGAGGAAGAATACGTTTCAATCCCTGAAAGGGATTAGGAGAAATTGAGACACCTCGATTATCTTACGGCTCCTGTTGGCGATCTCGCGTTTCAATCCCTGAAAGGGATTAGGAGAAATTGAGACTTTTATGGCTCGACCCGGCGGGAATCCCGATTTCGGAGTTTCAATCCCTGAAAGGGATTAGGAGAAATTGAGACTCGAATCCACTATCGCTACTTTCCGGCTGCAGATGTTTCAATCCCTGAAAGGGATTAGGAGAAATTGAGACGGAAAGGCCCCACCGGGCAGGGCCCACGCAGCAACCGGTTTCAATCCCTGAAAGGGATTAGGAGAAATTGAGACAGGCCGGCCTGGGAATGAAATCCAGAGACCATTAGGGTTTCAATCCCTGAAAGGGATTAGGAGAAATTGAGACACCGGGGGAACCGGCGAAATGTTCGTCCTTGCCATGTTTCAATCCCTGAAAGGGATTAGGAGAAATTGAGACTTGCAGTTGCGATTTCGGTTTATTTAGTTTTTGCTCGTTTCAATCCCTGAAAGGGATTAGGAGAAATTGAGACACAACGAACCTTGACAACCAAATAGGATCCTTTTCCTGTTTCAATCCCTGAAAGGGATTAGGAGAAATTGAGACAAGTGCAACCACAACCACAGGTAGAAATAATAGAAGTTTCAATCCCTGAAAGGGATTAGGAGAAATTGAGACGAAGTACCTAAAAGCAAATGTGTTGCAAGTGCGGGCGGAGTTTCAATCCCTGAAAGGGATTAGGAGAAATTGAGACCAGTAGTGGAAGAATCACCAGTGAAATTCCAGTTACCGTTTCAATCCCTGAAAGGGATTAGGAGAAATTGAGACTCAAAAATGGAAACGTCAAATGAATGTTAGAGGTGATAAAGTTTCAATCCCTGAAAGGGATTAGGAGAAATTGAGACGATTACTGCCCAGGACGAACATTCCCCACTCTTTATGTTTCAATCCCTGAAAGGGATTAGGAGAAATTGAGACAGATAATTTCCCGCGTAAACACGGCTATAAGCAAGTTTCAATCCCTGAAAGGGATTAGGAGAAATTGAGACGCGAAATATACCACGCCCTTCCTAGCGATTTATCTGTTTCAATCCCTGAAAGGGATTAGGAGAAATTGAGACTGCAGGCAGTTGAAACCCCTAGTGTATTTAGTTTTCAAGGTGCGTTTGCGGTAATCGATAATTAAGATAGCATTTCCCCCATCCACTTGTAAACCCCCTCAAATAAAATTTCCTGGAAATCCGCTCCCCGTAAGGGTTTCGGAAACTGCGGTAATCGAGCCGAGCCGCCAAACCCGCTTCACGGCGCACCGGGAAAGGGTTTCAGACGATAAATTCGCTCTAGTATTTTCCACAGCTACCCATTACCGGAAAAGCGGGGAGGCAAACCGGGACGGATCCAATAGACCCTATCCTGCGGATGCCCGATCGCATTTTACCCCAAATGCAGCCTTTGCGCCGAAAGCTTTCCCACCCCCCAGGATTGCCCCACGCCGCAGTGCATCCCCCAGGCCCTAGCTGCAAAGTCGAGTCGTCCACTGTTGAGGACCGCGCCGGGGTTGGCAGCGATGTTGTCTGCCCACCCAGACAATTCCCCACAACGGACCTTCGGGAGTGGCACTTTGCTCCATTTCCAGCCGATACCGCATATCGCGCACGGCGTCATCCGGTAAATTGGTTTGGGTGAGGGTGACGATCGCCTTGTCGGATCCCTCATAATCCACCGTTACCTCTTGTTGCGCTCTGCCAACCACCGCATCGGAAAACCCATACTCCTCCAGAGCTGCTTTTTTCGGCGTTTCGTAAAAAGTTCGCGAGTCCCCCATACTCTCCTCAGTGAGAAGCACCTCATACTCGTCTCGCGACCCAGAACCGCTTTGGGCCTCCCGGTACTGGTTCTCGTTCGCTACATGGGCTGGCGGCACCGAGGGCAAGTCGGGCAATGCTTGACAAATTGCAGCGGCGATTTCTCCCCGGGTAGCAAAGCGCTGCGGATCGAATTGAACTTCGTTTGCCTCTGGCGTCACTACGATATTCGCTTCCGTTGCCCCAGCAATCTGTTCCGTGGCATAGGAGGGAATCCGCTGGGCATCTGCATAAGTGCGATTCAGCAGGTCTTGCGGCTGGGAGGCGGGAACGTAGTTTAACCCACTGGCTAATGCCACAAAAGTCTGAACCCGTGGGATTTCCTGCCCCGGGCGAAAGTTGCCGTTTTCATAGCCGGACATAAACCCGCGCCGATAGGCATGAGTCATCGGCTGGTGTGCCCAATCATCTCGGCGCACATCCCCAAATATGGGCGGATCTCGCTCTATCTTCTCATTGGGAAAGGCATTCGCGATGAACGCCGCAAACTCCGCCCGCGTCACTGGGTTATTCAGACGAAATGTGCCATCGGAATAACCGCTAATAATCTCTTCTGCCGCCAGTTGCTGCACGCACTCTTTCGCCCAGTGGTTCTGGATATCGGGAAAGGAGGGCTGCGGCGACGGCTGAGCCACCGCTACAGGCAGAATTCGCTTAGCCACGCTCTGCGGCAGGCACAGGGCACCCACGGCTACTGCGATCGCCGCCATTCCTCGAAATACTCGTTTGTTACCTATCATCGTTACCTCACTTGACTCCAATCGGCCATTCAAGTCCGCGCCCACCTTGCCGCCAACTCCCAAAGTAGACCTCTGACTGACCCCGCGCGGGCTACATTTGTGCCAGGAAGGTTGTGTCTGACCAAGGGAGGCAACCGGCCACGAGGGCAAGCATGCAATCATCACATTGCCTTCGGGTCATGCACCGGAAACCGCCGGGAGTTGGGCGCGCTGACGCCTGACTCTCCCATAACTTAACCAAAAATCCAGACAATCGACTCTACAGAAAGGTGTAGATTCGCTCCACCCGCTCTCCCTCCCAATCGCCTAAGTATTTTAACCGAGATACCCCCCACCATGCGATCGCCTCTCTCAAACCCCCGCATCTTCTCCACCCCTCCACTTGGCTCCTTGCCCCCACTCACCGCCCAGAGTTGTCCCCTCTGCGACTCCCCGTCGCCCGACGCATTTGGCAAAGCAGAGAATTCTGCCTCGGTTTTTGCCCATTAATTTGTACTAATTTTGTCCCCTATTTTGCCGAAAATTGCTCCCTGGAAAATCCGGCTGATTAATCCTCCCCTGTTAGTTCAGTAAATTTACTAAACTCAAGCACAGAGCTTCCCAAAACGTAAGTAATTTTTCTGAATTTGTAGCACTTAGAGAGCGACAAAAAACCCCGTCGGAACGCAGCGGGCGAAACATTTTTTCAAATTAACAGTAACAAAGCAAGATTTCAATGGTTATAGTTAGGAAAGTCGCGACGACAAACGTTCATCATTCACAGAAAAGCCATGACCAGAGAATTTGTCTCGGGCCGTTGGGGTAAAAATACTCCCGCGCCTACGAACCAGTTTGCCTCTCGCCCTTTTGCGCCGCCGCCAGAATCGGTACCAGAAGTGCAAACCTCACCGGAAGACCCCCAAACTGACAACCAAAACCCCCAGGGAACTCTACAACAATCACAGGGCGATCGCCTAAAACGAATCTCGATTACTCCACCCAATCCATTCACCCCACGAGTGCAACCCAAACTCACCATTGGAGAACCGGGAGATAAGTACGAAACAGAAGCGGATACTATCGCCAGAAAAGTGGTTGGGGAGATAAATTCGCCCCCCAAGGTTCAAACGCAAAAAACTCCACAACGGCAAATCAAACCCATAGTGCAACGGTTTGGTGGGGAAAGTGCCACCCCAGATTTAGAAGCCACTATTCAACGGGCAAGAAATTGCGGAAAGCCCTTGAGCGCTGGCATCCGAGAACCGATGGAACAGGCATTTGGTGCCGATTTTAGTGGGGTAAAAGTTCACACCGACTCTCAGTCCGATCGGTTGAATCGCTCCATTCAGGCGAAGGCATTTACCACCGGGCAAGATATTTTCTTCCGTGAGGGAACCTATGACCCCTCAACTCCCACGGGGCAAGAGTTAATTGCCCACGAGTTAACTCATGTGGTGCAGCAGAGTGGGGTTTCTCGACTACAACTACAAACGGAGAGTTTACATCCTAAAGGCTGTACCTGTTTAGGTTGCAAACCAACAGTTCGACGAAAACAAGACTTGCAGATTAATAATTCCCAACACAGCATTGAGGACATTATTCAGAGGGGAATATTTAAAGAAAAAACCCCGCGCCAAAAGTTTGACAAAAAAAAGTTTAAGCGCAAAAACTGGCAACCTTCAACTGGTCAGGGTAAATTTGATGCAGAATACAGTCCCAAAACCGGCATTTTAAGCATTACCTTGAAAGTTCACTTTAATTTTCAGGATTCTAGTGCATATGCTGATGTGGCAACGAATCCAGTTGATACAAGGTGGACTGCTCAAGGAAAGAAACAGTGGTTTAATGAGTTTGTTGCTGCTGTAAATTCAAAGTGGGGCAATATCAGCCCAATTACTTGTGATAAACCAGGCTTTAAGGATGTGGTTGTACAACCTAAAATTAAAATTGTGCAGGCAAAAGCCGGCAACGCCCATTGGAATCTGGATGTAACAAAAGCATTCATCCAGCAGGACAAAGGTAAAATGCGGGCGGGTGGATTCTCTGGTGTTACCAGAGACGGTGGCGGAGCCTTCCAAGAATTTGATACTAAAGATAAAATCAATGATTCCAGTGTCAAAGACCATCTTGCTCAAACTGAGAAAACAACCAATATCGAGCCAGCCTATAGACGCGATCGGGAACGACTCGTGGCTTGTTTGGAAGCAATCGGTTTCATTAAGTTTAAATCGAACAGTGCCGACCTCTTACGACGTATGGACACTAAATTAAACCAGGCTGCCCAAAGTCTGGCCGCATTACAAAAAAACAGTGCGCTTGCTCATTTACATCCGTTAAAAATCAAGGTCGTTGCCCGCAACAATCGACTGATGAAAGCCCGTAAAAATGTCATCAAAAGTTTTTTGGCAAGAAATGGTGTAAATCAGCCTATAACTGCCGAAAAAGTTGATGCAGAAAAAGTTGATATAAATACTCCTCGTAATAGTGCTAAGATTGAAGTCGATACAAATATATCTGATGATAGTATGTTGGATCGATATGAAAATCATTGGAGTCGAATCACTGCTGCTCATGAATTTGGCCATATGATTGGCTTGTTGGATGAATACTGTCCTGCAGTTTCTCCAGAACTCTTGCAAAAAATGGTCAATGAAGGGGCAATTCCCCTGAAAGATCAAACGAACCTATCTACCTATGCGACAAGTAAACAATCTCAGAATGAAAACGAGCAAACTGCCTACGCAAAGCTACTGGATAAGACGGGTCTGGAAACCCCAACCTGGGCACGCCCAACTGCCACGCAAGAGGAAAAAAGCACCAGCCTGATGAGTGGTGGTTTTGAGATCCTGAAGCAGCACTATGTCACCATATGGGAAGTTCTAGCTGATATGACTAAAGATTTTGTTGAGGATACTCACTGGAAAATTTAGTGCGTTTTCTTCTCTTCCGGGGTAGGTTGCCAACTTGCATGCCGCAATCATAGAGGTTTTATTCCTTAAACCTTGCCGCTATGTCCTAAACTGCTGAAGGGGAAAATAATTAATATGAGTGGAAAAAATAGACCAGCAAACTAGGCTGTCGGTTGGGATACTCGTCGGACTTGTTGCCAATTAAATTATGGCGATTGGTGCCTAAGCGCAAGAACCTCTTCGACTCGATCGCCAGATAGAAATAATTACAGAGGAGGTTTTGGCGGCCATGACCCGATCGCTGCATCTCGCCAAACTGACCGCGATCGCCGATTTTGCCCGATTCCCCCTGGTGGCACCACCCCAAAACCAAAAGCGCCAAGACCTCTGCAATTAAGGTCTTGGCGCTTTTGGGCGGATGCCAGGAGGCGGGATCGAACCGCCGACACGAGGATTTTCAGTCCTCTGCTCTACCGACTGAGCTATCCCGGCAGGGCTTTTTCTGATGCTTTATTAACTTAACAGATTTATTTGGTCTTGGCAACCCCTTTTACAAATTTTTTTTTGGGAACGCGATGTTTGTAGCTACAAATAGCATCACGTTCCATGCCGATTAAAATTCGTCGATAGGCCGCAGGCGGGTTACTTTCAGCTCGAACGATCCCACGCCTCCTTCGCCAAAGGCTCTGACCCGAACGATATAGTCACCGCCTTGGGTGATGCGGGCAAATAACAGGGAGTTGGTGGTGCCATCTGGGCCATCGTCGTTCTCGGCAACGGTCATCCCATCAGGGCCGATTAGGGTGATGATGGTGTCGAAGCTATCAGACAGCAGGTCGATCGCCACTTGGTCGCCTTCTTGCAACTCCACCAAATAGTCCCGGGCAAATCCCCCTTGTCCGGTAGGAATATCGCTTTCAGATAAATTATCTGTAATTTCATTTCCCCGGGGTAAGCGGATGGGGTTGTACATATCCTGAGCATGAGCGCAGATGGCACTCATGCCAATCGTCAAAGCGGTGACAGGGACGAGGAGAACTGCACGAAATTTGAGAAAAACAGACTTAGGCATGAAGAAATAGTGAAAGTTCAGCAACGACATGATAGAAAGATTCTGGCAGCACGAACAGAAATCGGGGAGATGAAACGTTGAATGTTATAGCCTGCCAAATGACACCCCAATGGTTTAACTGGCAATCTAGCATAGAATCTAGTGAAGAACGTCTGGGAGGGCGAAGGATTTGGGAGAAACCTCACCCAAAGCCGCAAGCATTCCGGATTTGGAAGATGCGGCAGCTCCAAAGTGGGACAGCGATCGCCGCAGTGGGTCGATAGGGAGAGTTTTCGCGTGAAAAAGCACAACCACCACCATTGGCTAATTCTCACGGGGATTTGGTTTCTCGCGGCCCTAGGCGATCGCCTGTGGTTTGCCCTCGATCGCTCGATTCCGGCATGGGATCAAGCTGATTATCTGACTGGTGCCTTAAACTATTGGCAGGCACTGCAAAATCCGCAATGGGGGTTCGGCGAGTGGTGGACCGACTTATGGCTGCTGTCTTCTAAAATACCCCCGGGAACCTATTTAGTTACGGCGATCGTTCACAATTTTTTTGGGATCGGCGGCGATCGCGCCACCTTGGTTCACCTCTTTTTTAGCGCCATACTCCTTGCTTCGGTTTATGGCTTGGGTAAATTACTATTCAATCCGAAAATCGGTTTGTGGGCCGCATTTCTCTGCGTCCTCTTTCCCGGTTTGTATCAGGTTCGGCTGGATTTCTTGCTTGATTATCCCCTCACCGCAACCGTCACCCTTTCGTTGTATTGCCTCACCGGCTGGAAACTAACAGAAACTGCAAAACAGAGAAAAACCCCTCACCCGCAATCGGATATAACCCCCAATTCATCGGCGGATTCATCAAAAAAAACAGGCGATACCCTAAACATTAAATCGGCTTCACCTGAAACAGATGTCCGGGAATTTCATACTATATCCTTAAAATTATTCCGAAAATTTTGCTATTTAATTAGGCAAAAAATCAGCAATTTTATACCGAAGAGAAATTCTCGCTGGCGCGGGAATGACAGGGGAAATGGGGAAGAGAAGCGGGAGAAAGCCACCGGAAAATTGCCCTTACGCCCGTGGATATGGGCGACAGGTTTCGGGGTTTCCTTTGGCGTGGCGCTGATGGTGAAACAAACCGCAGTGTTATTTTTATGTATTCCCTTGTTGTGGGTGGGAGTAGGGACAGTGTACCGTCGCCAGTGGGGGAGAGTGGTGCAATTGGCGGCGGGAGTATGCCTATCGGCGCTGACGATTTATCCGTGGTATCGCACTAATTGGTTGCTGGTGCTGACGGGGAGTAAGAGAGCCACGGTGGATGCGGCGATCGCGGAAGGAGACCCGGCACTCAACACCCTAGGGGCCTGGACGTTTTACCTCAAACAACTGCCGCATCAAATTTCCTGGCCGATCCTGATGGTTTCTCTGTTGGGGTTTGCTTGCGCTTTCGTGAGGTATAGGCAAGCTAATCGCACATATTCTCCAGAAAGCGATCGCCCACTGGCCAGCATTTCCAGGGCATCCTGGCGATGGATTGGGGTATTTTTGCTGGGTTCCTATCTGCTTTGTTCCCTGAATATCAACAAAGATTTTCGCTACGTGCTGCCCTACTTGCCCGTGGTGGCGCTGGTGGTAGCGGCGGGGTTGATGGGATACGATCGCCGATGGGGGAGGTACGTGCGATGGGGAACCGCCACAGCAGCGATCGCGATCGCGATGGCCAACTTGTGGCCGACAAGCGAGCTGTTAGCGCCCCAACCGGGGGCACATCATGCCTATATGGGCGCGCCCTGGCCCCATGAAGCGGCGATCGGGGAAATTCTGGAAACCGCCCCTCATCTGCGTTCCACTCTGGGGGTGTTACCCTCCACGCCCGGCATCAACCAGCATAACTTGAATTATTACGGCAATTTGGCCAACTTTCAAGTATATGGGCGACAGGTGGGCACGCGGAATTCCCACGTGAGGCAAGATGCGCGATCGCTGGATTGGTTCGTCACCAAAACGGGAAATCAGGGGTCGGTGGGAGAAGCGCAAGCGGCGATCGTGCAGCGAATCAAAACCGGGGGGGAATTTCAGTTGCGCGAAAGCTGGGAATTACCCGATGGGAGCGTTTTGGAATTGTATCATCGGCAAAATCCCCCGGTGAGAGTGGAGGCGATCGCGCCCCCGAGTCAGGGGAGGAAAGTGCAGCTCGATCGGGTGAGTATTCCGGCGCAATCGCCCGCCGGGGTTCCGGTGTCGGTGACATACCAGTGGTCCGGGGATTGGGCGGAATTGCGCCAGGGAATTGTGCTACTCACTTGGCGCAAGGTAGGAGAGTGGGGAGAAACCGGGGCGCGCGATCGCTGGTTTCACGATCGCGGGATTGGCGGAGGAGAGTTGCGATCGTCAGCGCCACCCGCCCACGCCAAAGTTATCGACCGAACCGCAATGCTTCCCCCAGGAGATGTGACCCCGGGAGATTATACCTTGGTAGCGCGGTATTTGAATCGCAACACTGGGGAAAGTTATCCGATTTCCGTGCCCTCGGTGCGGTTAACGGTGGATCCGAATGCCACCGCATCCCCTGCGCCGGAGTTGGATTGGGTGACGCAGTTGCGATCGCTCTCGGCGGCATTACCTTTAGGACCGGATGCCTTAGGGCCGGTGTTTGACGAAATCGGACGAATCAATCAATACGATCCGATTCAGGATTATTTAAACCAAGCGCAGCGATCGCTGGAGTATCGCTTGCAGCGAGAACCGCAAAATCTGGAATTTGCCTATAATTTAGCCTTAGCGAATGTATTGCGACGGGATGCCAAAGGGGCGATCGAGGCATTGCAAACCGTGGTACAACTCGATCCGCAGAATCCTTTCGCTCATGCGTATCTGGCATTTGTGTATTTGTACGATTGGCAACCGCGAGAGGCTGAAATTGCCTTAGAATCGGCGAGGGCGCTAGCACCAGAACAATTAGAAATTCAGTTGCTCGGTGGTGTAGCGGCGCTGATGCAGGGCAATCTCGTGCAACTGTGGCATCGGTTGCAGCAGTTTGTTCCTTCTGGGATACAGACATTACTTTTTGCAGTTGTTATAGTAATAATGGTTCTGCTGAGTGCAGTTCTTTTATGGTGGGGGATAAAATCTCGCCGATAGAGGGTGGGTGTCGTTTGAAAAAAAGCGGACTAGACCTCGGTTCGGTGTATCTAATTCGTTGCTCATTCCCACAGATTGAGCGCACAAAGGTGGTTTCTAACCGCAACTGAACCGATGTTCTAGAATGGGAGGGTAGGGTTTATCGCCGCTGATGGGGCGAAATACCTACCTCTAAATATCTGTAGAATTAACAAGGAAAAATTGAGATGACTCATCAACAGTTAAAAATTGTTTCACTGCTCCCGAGTGCCACGGAAATCGTTGCGGGTTTGGGATTGACCGATCGCCTGGTGGGGCGATCGCACGAATGCGATTATCCCCTGCCGGTTATCGATCTGCCCGCCTGTACCGCCCCGAAACTCGACCCGGAAGGAAGCAGTCAGGAAATCCACGATCGCGTCACCGAATTAATGAACTCGGCGCTTAGCGTTTATGAAGTGAAAAACGAGTTGCTGAAACAACTGCAACCCACTCATATTATTACCCAAGATCAGTGCGATGTTTGTGCCTGTTCGTTACACGAAGTAGAAGCAGCGGTGGGAGAAATGGTCAGTTCTCGACCGCAGATTATCTCCTTGCAACCGACGGTTTTATCGGAAGTTTGGGCGGATATTATTCGCGTGGGTCAAGCGTTAAATGCCGATGCAGAGGCGGTGGTTGCCAAACTGCAAGCGCGGGTGCAAGAAATTACCAACCAAACTGAAGGAATTGCCCAGAGCGATCGCCCTACCGTTGCTTGTATCGAGTGGAGTTCTCCCTTGATGGCGGCGGGCAATTGGATTCCGGAATTAGTGGAAATGGCAGGCGGGCGATCGCTGTTTGGCAAAGTGGGCCAACATTCTCCCTGGTTAAATTGGCAAGATTTAATTTCGGCTAATCCCGATATTATCATTTTCATGCCTTGCGGTTACGATTTAGACCGCACCCGGGAAGATGCGGCGAATTTAAGCAATCATCCCAATTGGCAAAAATTGCCAGCAGTGCAGTCGGGTAAAGTTTACCTGACTGATGGCAATTCTTTCTTTAATCGGCCCGGTCCGCGATTGGTGGATTCTCTAGAAATTTTAGCCGAAATTTTGCATCCGCAACAGTTCCAATTTGGCTATCAAAATAAAGCTTGGGCGCAAGCTTCTGCAGTTCCGGTGGGATAATATTGTGTAGAGTGGGCAATGTCCTATAGGGTTTGATTTTCACCTAGGCATTGTCCACCCTACAGTCTTTTTTGCGGACTTTGGGGGTCGAGGGCATCGCGCAATCCATCGCCGAGATAATTAATACTTAAAACAGCGATAAAAATGGCCAGTCCTGGAAAAATGGCCATGTGCGGTGCGGTTTGCAAATAATCGCGGGCGTCGTAAAGCATGCGCCCCCAGGTGGGGACATCTGGAGGAAATCCTAATCCTAAGAAACTGAGGGTGGATTCGGTGATAATCGCATTACCTACGGAGAGGGTAGCGGCGACAATCACCGGACCGAGAACATTGGGGAGAATATGAATCCAAATAATCCGGGCGGGAGACGCGCCGAGGGAACGGGCGGCGGCGACAAAATCCAGGTTTCGGGTGGTTAAAAACCCGGCGCGAACCAGTCGGGCGACAGACATCCAATTGAGCAATCCAATGACGAAGACTAGGAGGATGAAAATGCCGAATTGCGGACCGGCGATCGCTTTGATTTGTTCGCGAAATAAATAGACGACGAGGAGTAATAAGGGTAGCTGGGGCAAGGCTAAAAATAAATCAGTGAAGCGCATGAGGATGCCATCGAGGATACCGCCATAAAAGCCGGCGATCGCGCCGATAAAGACGCCGAAAAAGATGGCGACTAACATAGCGGCGATACCCACGGCGATGGAAATTCTGCCTCCCCACAATATCCGCGCCAAAATATCTTGACCCAAGGCATTTGTGCCGAAAGGATGGGCAAAACTCGGGCCGGCGGAAGCTTGGGCAAAGTCAATTTTATCGATAGGAACGGTATAAATCATCGGCCCGAAGGCGACACTGAGGAGGAGAACGGACAAGGCGATCGCGCCCAATACCGCCATGCGATCGCGCCGAAACCGCCGCCATGCATCCCCCCACACGGTCCGGGGCGGATGTTGGATAATTTCGCTGGAAATGGGGTTGGCATCGGTCATTATTTTTTCCCTTGTCTGGCAAAATTACGGGTCAGGTTATTGATGATAGTTTACCCGAGGATCGAGCAGAGCATAAAGCAAATCGGCAATTAAATTAAACACCACAATTAAGATGGCATAAATAAAGGCGATCGCCATCACCACCGGGGTATCGTTGCGATAAATCGATTCGATTAACAGCGCCCCAATTCCCGGAACCCGAAACACCTGTTCCGTGACTAATGCCCCGGTAAATACCGCCGGAATATCCAGGGCAACCAGGGTGACAACCGGAATCAACGCATTTCGCAAAATGTGGCGTTTGAGTACCTTAAAGTTAGACAATCCTTTAGCATAGGCAGTGCGAACATATTGGCGTTCCAATTGTTCTAAAATCGAAGAGCGAATGAAGCGCATTAAAATTGCGGCTTGATATAACCCCAAAACGCAAATCGGCATAATCGACTGTTTGAGTTGGGCGAGAAAACTGTTCCAATCGGTAACGGTTAAGGTGCTATTGTAGATAAAGGGAAACCAATTGAGCTGAACGCTGAAAATAATAATAAACAGTAATCCGGTGAAAAAGGGAGGTAGGGAAAACCAGAAAAAGGCAAAAGTAGTGGCGATTTGGTCGATAGCAGAATAGCGTTTTAGGGCGGAAATAATGCCCAGGGGAAAGGCAATCAAAAGGGCGAAAATATAGGCAGATCCGACAACCCACAGGGTGGTGGGCAAGCGTTGGGCGATGAGTTCGATAACGGGACTGCGACTGGTAAACGAGTAGCCCATATCCCCGGTAAAAAATGCCACGGCCCATTTAAAATAGCGAATGTGAATCGGTTGGTCTAGTCCGAAGGATTTTCGCAGATTTTCCCGCACTTCTGGGGTGATGGCGGGATTGCTGGCAAATTCGCCTAGGGGGTCGCCAGGGGCGAGGGCGAGAATGGTAAAAATCACCAAGCTAATGGCGATTAAGGTGGGAATTGATATTAGCAGGCGTTTTAATAAGTAGGTTTTCATGGTGATAATAGAGTCAGGGTTTCTAGCGGGGCAGGGGAGTTCCGTGCCCCGATACACTTCTGCGCCTTTATTCTTTGCGCTTCCAATCTTTAATGTTCCAAATGTTGCGGTCCCAGGGGGTTAGTTCTACGCCTTCGATGCTGTTGCTGAGGGCGATCGCATCGGCGCGATGTACCAAAGGAATAACCGCCATGTCGTTAATGAGCAAATCGTTCATTTGAATGATTAATTGCTGCCGTTTTTCCGGGTCTAATTCGCGCTTTGCTTGTTCCCAGAGTTGGTCATAGGTGGGATTGCAATAGCGGGAAAAGTTTTGCCCCGACCAGTTGTTTTCCTGGCGCGATATTTCGCTGCAGGTGTAGGTTTTCAGGTAGCGATCGGGGGCGGGACTGGCATTGCCGGTGGTGAACATTTGCAAATCGGCATAAAAGCGATTGATAGAGTCGGGGTTGGACGGATCGCCAGCGAAATAGATACTCGGGTCGATGCTTTTGAGTTCTACTTGTACCCCGATTTCGCTTAATCCTTGTTTGACGATTTCTTGGGTTTTTTGCCGCACTGGGTTGACGGAAGTTTGAAATAACACGGTCATTTCTACTCCATCTTTATCGCGAATTCCATTATTATTGCTGTCTTGCCATCCGGCTTCATCGAGCAATTCAGCGGCTTTTTCGAGGTTAAATTCGTAACTGGTATTTTGGGAAACGTAGCGGTCCGGGGCGAGGAGAAAATTGGGGGTGGGTTTGCCGGTGAGGCCATAAAGTTGTTCGGCAATGGTTTCGCGGTCGATCGCCAGATTAAATGCCTCTCTCACTTGCGGGTCGGTGAAAAAGGGATGGGGGAATTCTAAGGTAGAGCGATCGCCTTCCGCATTGGCTCGATTGGGGTCGGTGAGGTTAAACTGAATTCGTTCTCCCAATGGGCCAAAATTGGCAATTACCCGCCCTTTTCCCCCAGCTTCTAATTGCTGCAAAACCTGCGGTTCGGTTTGCAAATTAAAGGCAAAGTCCGCGTCGCCGGTTTGCAGAACCGCCCTCGCCGCCGAGGTGGAATCGCCACCGCCCTTGAGTTCGATGCGTTTAAAATACACAGTCTCAGCCTCTCGGAAATAGGGATTTGGTTCGTAAACCACCGTATCTCCCGGCTTGAATTCGACTACGCGAAACGGCCCGGTTCCTACTGCCATTAAATTGGCCGGCGCTTGGCGGGCATTGACCCCATTATACTCGGCAAACTTATGGCGGGGCAAAATCATCCCTTCCGACCCCACAAAGGGCATCGACCAGGCGGGATTGATTTGCTTAAAATTAATCTTAATGGTATAATCGTCTAGGGTTTCCACACTTTCGATCGTGTCGTAAGTGGCAGCAGACGCCGAAGCGGTTTCCGGATTGGTGATATATTCATAGGTGAACGCTACATCGGCGGCGGTAAATGACGTGCCATCAGACCATTGGATGTCCCGTTTCAGTTTCCATGTCACCGACTTGCCATCCGCCGCCACCCCGCCATTTTCCCGGGTGGGAATTTCTGCTGCCAAAAATGGCACCAATTCCCCGTTTTCGTCGTAACTGGCGAGGGGTTCTAAGGTGATGCGACTCGCTTCCCAATCTTTGAACCCTACGGATAAATGAGGGTTGAGAATGGTGGGCGCTTGCCAGTAGAGTAACCGCAAGACCTCTTGCGGTGGGGCGGTGGGCGTTTGGGTGGCGGGAGTGCAGGCACTCAGCACCGATCCGACAACCAGTGATAGCGCCAACAACGACACCACCAACCGAGGGCGATCGCGGTTCTTTTTCAAAATTTCCCTCCTTTTGCATCTGCAGATTTAATCTCTTACAATATCAAGACAAGGGGGGTTTTGTCATTTGTCATTTGTCACTTGTCCTTTGTTATTTGTAGGGTGTCATTTGTCACTTGTCACTTGTCACTTGTCCTTTGTGCGACTACCAATGACTAATAACCAATGACCAATGACTAATGACCAATGACCAATGACTAATGACCAATGACCAATCATTGTTTGCGATCGCAGTGCTGGGGGGTGGGGGGTGGTGCGATCGCTGGGGTAGGGGAAGTGCTGCTGGTGTGGAGGAATAGGGAAAGTGCGATCGCGGGGAGAAGAAATGCGATCGCTTTTTGTCCGTGGGTTGAGGTGCGATCGCGCTTTTCGGCACTCCACTGCCATACTAACAGAATCACGCTCAATGCAAAACCCAGATAACTATCCAGGTACAGTCCGATTAAATTCGGCACCACACATTCCAGCAATTGCCAGAGTTTTTGATTCGCGAGTTTCTCTTTCATGTTTTTATCTCGTAACTCTTATACTCCCATTAAATTGATGGCAGAAATTAGTGTAAATTGGCGCAAAATAACATCAAACATTGAGTTCAAAAATTGTTTAGCTTGAAATAATCGCGGATTGCCTTGAATGATAAATAATCAGTATAAATTAACAAAAATACCAATCAATAAATTCAAATAAAACCAAATAATATTTGGCAACTATAAGGAGAAAGATCGGGATAAAATCTAAAATTTATGCTAGGGTATGACTAGGAAAAAAGCCACCGCTTACGGACCCGGGCGGTAATTGAAATTCCAGGAGAAAACTGATGATAGCCTTTGCAACGACAAACTCATTACAAGAACGATTTTTGGCGGATTTCGCCAACCAAGTGGTGTGGGGGCGAAATAACGACACCCAGCGTTTATGCTGTTGGTTCCGCTTTCATCCGCAACACCAAGAGAAGACGAATACAGAGGTTGCAGCGGAGATTCGGAAACAACTCAACGGCAGTTTTCCGAGTACCAATATGCCAGCAACCCTAGCAGCAGTGGTGAAAAAGATAAAAGAACAATTTGGCGAAAAGATGCAAGCGGATGGGGTAGCGGTTGACTTGTTGCAACGGGAACGAGGATGGCAACCGCAACAACCGACGGATAAATATCCTTGGCAAATCATTTATCAGTGGTTGTGGGACATCGAATTTCCTCGGCGGGGGTGGCAGTTGGCGCAGGAAATAGCAACTTGTGCGATAGATGAGTTGCAGATGACTGCGATCGATAAGCTACCGCTACAGCGGCGTTTGGATTTAGATGAAATCGAAACTTGCGAGAAAACAATTCGCAAGGGAGAAAGATATGCCCTCGGGGTAAATTTGGGACAGGATGGCTATTTATTGTTGGTGAATCAGAGTCAAAGCGGGGAAACAATCTGTCTGTGTCCTTCCCGGGCGTATCGTTTAGCGGCGCAGTTTTTACCGGATCGACCGCTTTATCTTCCGCAGCTAAATGCACCTGGGAAATCCTTGCGGTTTACGGAGGTAGGGGAAGAGTATTTTCTGGCAATTGTTACCGAAAAGCCATTAAATTTGTCTTGGGTGAGTCCGGATTCTCCACCCAAGGATATTCTGGTGGACGAACAACGGTTGCGGGAGATATTTATGGAGTTGGGGAAACAGTGTAATGGGCGGGTTTATTATAAAAAGTTTCTCGTTACGGAGTAACACCCGACGGGGGATAAATCCCCCGTCTAACAGCTCAAGTCGGTTGAAACCGAGATCTTGTACCAGTTGCAACACCCGACGGGGGATAAATCCCCCGTATAACAGCTCAAGTCGGTTGAAACCGACTAAAATATTTGT